>DASXUJ010000011.1 GCA_036504895.1 Syntrophorhabdaceae bacterium | reverse complement strand
GACATGACCCGGTATTTTATGAGCATTCCCGAGGCAGTGGCCCTGGTGCTGCAGGCGGGCGCAATGGGAGACGGGGGCGAAGTTTTTATTCTTAATATGGGAGAACCCGTGAAAATACTCGAAGTCGCCGAGGAAATGATCAGACTCAGCGGTTTTGAGCCTGATAAAGATATACCGATTATATTCTGCGGTATGCGGAAAGGTGAAAAACTTTATGAGGAGCTCCTCACCCCCGCAGAAACCACTAATTCGACAAGCCATCCCAAGATATATGTAGTGAAGAACGAAGTGGTGATGAACGACCTGATGGAGAGGCTCGAGCCACTGAAACATGCCCTAAAGAACCCTGACGGCAATAACATCAGGATATCCCTCAGTAAAATAGTCCCTGCCTACAAGCCCGATTGTACGTTGCAGGCAGTGCATGCAGACCCGGAAGAGGAAGAACCGGTCGCCCCGGACCGGATCGAAAGGATAATCCATGAATAGAACCAGGAGGTATGATTTCTTAGTGCGTGCGGCTATGGCTGCCGCCATCATTTTCACTGCTTTTACAGGGTCCGTTCACGCGATCGATTCTCAGTTAACGAGACAGACCCTCGCGGGTTTGCAGGGAGTTTATCTCATCGTCGAGGAATTGAATCCGAATATCGATAAATACACAAAAAAGAATAATCTCACTTCCAAAAGGCTGTATAGCGCCGTCGAGCAAAAGCTGTCGGAGGCGGGGATAAGGATCTTTACGTGGGAGCAATGGCTGAAGGCCCCACGACGACCGATGCTTTATGTGAATGTAAATACTCATCCGACCCAATTTGTGGTTGGCTATGACGTAAGAATAGAGCTGAGGCAGATCGTTACGATCGATGCCCTCCAGGTGAAAACTCTGGCGGGCACCTGGTCGATGAATATGACGGGAGTGGCTGACCGGGAGTCTCTCAATGCGATCAAGGATAATATCGGGCATCTTACGGACCGGTTCATCAGTGCGTATAAATCGGTGAATTGATCTTTTTATCGACCATAGACTTTTGTCCGGAAAGCCCGGCGCGTGAACGGCCTAAAGTAGCGGGAACTGAAGTAACACGCTTCGGCATACTATACACGGTAAGAATAAATAAAAGGATGGAAGACATTTCATGGAAATTGAGCGGGCGAAACAAGATACTGAAATAAGTATTTTCGAATATCTCAAAATCATAATCAACAATTATCGTTTGATACTAGCAATAGTGATCGGTTTTGTGGCATTGACAATCGTTTACGCTTCTTTTCAAACGCCCGTATATGAAGCGAGAGCCGTTATCGAGCCAATAGGCAAAACCACGGAAAGATCCGGCATAGGAGCAATCGCCCAACAATTCGGCTTAAGCACTCCCGCATCGACGAATATGGCTGAAATCGTAAATATACTGAGAAGCAATATTCTTAAGGAAGACATAATAAAGAAATATAATCTTGTGCCCATATTCCTTGGACCGGATAAAAAGGCCAGGCTGTCGGAAGAGAAGAAGCTATCGTCCGCCATCATGGGCCTTGCCGGATCCCTTAAGATTGTTCCCAGCCCCAAAGATAATGCGATCGAGCTCACCATGCAGTTTCGCGATCCAAAAACAGCGGCAGACATTCTCGGTTATACCATGGCTGAGCTCACCGACCGCATGAGCAGGGAAGCCCGGAGGGTCGCAAACACCAATAAGGCCTACATTGAAACGCAGATTGATAAAACAGCCGATCCTTTCATCAGAACCAAGCTTTATTCCATGATCGCGCAACAAATAGAGATCGCGATGATGGCTGAGGTAAAAGAGAATTTCGCGTTCAAAGTCATTGATCCCCCCAAGGCCTCGGATCAGAAAGTAAAGCCGAAAAAACGGCAAATGGTAATGATCGCCTTTATCATAGCCCTCTTTGTCGCGGTCTTTACCGCTTTTGTCAAAGAATTTCTCAAGAACAACTGGAGAAGCCTTAAAGAGCTTATGAAAAAGGATTGAAAAAGACCTTTACCGATGGAACCGCCGTTTCGGAAAAGTAAAAGATCTTTAAAGGGGGCCTCAATGAATTTACCTTCCACGGATCTTCTAATAAAGTCGAAAGAGGGCTGGGCAATGCAATTTTGTATCTATTTTTGGAGGAGAAAAGTGATCAAAAGGACTCTGGTCGTTGTGTTAGCGCCGCTGCTGGCTTTTGTCATGAGCGGATCGGCCTTCGCGCAGGTAACGGAAGACCTGAAGCGGTTAAGCCCGGAGCAGCAGAAGGCGATGATGATGGATGCGGGCAGGTCCGGAATGGGGATGAACCAGCTCGATTTCGAAGGTCTCAAGAAAAGGCGCGACGGTCAGGGGGAGCAGGGAAAGAAGACCGACCGAAAGATGGAACTGGAGAGAAAAGAATCGCCTCCACCGGAGAGTGTTTTTACCCCTGAAAAAGAAGAAGCCTCATTCCTTGAAAAACACAGGGCATTAGGGAAATATCAGGATATTTCCATAAAACTGAAAACATTCGGATCTGATTTCTTTAAAGAAGCATCGGTGAAACTGGCCAGAGACCGGCAGGATGTTCCGGTCCCCTCGGATTATATAGTCGGACCGGGTGATGAAATAAAGCTCCTCATGTGGGGACGGGTAAACAGCGATCTGATGCTGACCGTCGACAGGAACGGCAACATATCGATCCCCCAGATAGGCCCTGTGAAGGTAGCGGGCCTTACGTACGAAGAGATGTCGAAGCATCTCATAAAATTAAGCGAACAGATCGTCGGTGGGAATATAGATATCGCCATGGGATCGGTCAAGACCATTCCCATATTCGTGCTAGGCGAGCTCAAGAGACCGGGTTCCTATACGATAGGCTCCTTTGCCACCATAACCGATGCCCTTTTGATCGCAGGGGGCCCGTCGGACATCGGGAGCATGAGGAACGTGCAGCTGAAAAGAAAAGATAAGATAATAGCCCATTTCGATCTCTACGACCTTTTGATGAAAGGCGATAAATCGAAGGATTTGAATTTAAGGGCCGGTGATGTAATATTCGTGCCCGTGGCCGGTCCGGTGGTGGGTATTGCGGGTAATGTGAAGCGGCCGGCGATTTACGAGCTGAAGGGGGCGCACGATCTCCATACGCTCTTAGACCTTGCGGGCGGCATAATGCCGATCGCCTACACCCAGCAGGTCCAGGTAGAAAGGATCACGAAAAATGAAAACCAGCTTATCATCGATATAAATGCCAAGGATCTGGCTAAATCCAGGGAATTTCAGCTGCAGGATTTTGACCTGGTCAAGGTATTCAACATAACCGAGAGGGTCGAGAATGCCGTCTTCCTCCAGGGCAATGTGAAAAGACCGGGTAAATACGAATTCAAAGCAGGTCTTACGTTGAGAGATGTTATCAAGAACGAAAAAGACCTTCTGCCCGAGTCCTATCTCAATTATGCGGTGATAAAGAGGATGGAGCCGCCTTCTTTTGAATCTCAGGTTATCCCGATAAACCTGAAGTCTCTTTTTGAATCGCCCCAGTATAATGTAACGCTTAAAGCGCAGGATAGTATCTTTGTCTTCTCCCGTTGGTTTTTTGAGGATAAGCCGTATATCATTGTCGAAGGCGAGGTAAGAGGCGCACTGGAAGAAGCGAAGAAGCCGTCGAAGTCAGTTTCCAGGATGATGGACCGTTCGGAAGGGCAAGGATATTCTGAAGCGCGGATGGAAGGGCAGGCTGAAGGTCAGAATGAACAACGACGATCCGACAGCCGCAATGAAAAGAGAAGGTCCGTGGATACTCGGGTGTTGTTGGGTAATGCGGAGCTGAACCAAAGGACCATCGACGAGCTGCGGAAGGCCGGGATAACGAGGCTTGACGATCCGAGAATCACGGACCTTCTGACCAGAATAAGCGAAAACAAGCAGGATGTCGACCAGAGAACGATCGATGAACTGCGGAGAATGGGCATTACCAGCCTCGATGATCCACGCTTGACGGGGATCAGAAGCCAGATCTGGTCCGGGACGAGAGAAATCGATCAGAGGACGATCGACGAGCTGAGAAGGCTCGGTATCACGGACCTTACCGAAATCCGCCTATGGGAGCCCCGGTTCAGGAAACTGCTCGAGAGACCGGATATCGATCAAAGAACTATAGATGAGCTCTGGCGATCCGGGATTACCAGCCTCGACGATCCCAGGATTGCCGAGATGAGGAGCCAGAGCACGACGAGCAGGTCGGAGATCGACCATAAAACCATAGACGAGCTGCGAAGAGCTGGAATACTGAGTCTTGACGATCCTCGTATTCTCGAGATCAGAAAATCCACCTCCACCACCATGGGGTCGGGCGGAGAGTCACAACAAAGAGAAGCTCTCAGATTCGATATCGACCAGAGGACCATCGATGAGCTGCGACGGTTGGGGATTTGGAGCCTCGACGACCCCAGGATTGCCGAAATGAGAAGTCAAAGCGGCACGAGAGTCGATCAGAGGAAGTTCCTGAGAATCATATATACACCCAATATGACCGTGAGGGATGCGGTTCTGGCCGCCGGTGGCCCTTCCAAGGACGCGTATCTCGCTGAGGCCGAGCTTTACAGGACCGATCCGGCTACAAGAGTCGTTACCCGTTCGAAATTTTCAATAAAGAAGGCACTTGAGGGGGACGACCGCAACAACATCACTCTTAAGAGCCACGACCGTATAGTTATTCATAATATGTCAGGATTCAATTACAAGAAAACGGTCGCCATAGATGGAGAGGTATTGAGGCCGGGAAATTACACATTCGCAAAAGGCATGACGGTTAAGGACCTGATATTTGCCTCCGGAAATTTGCTTGAAAGCGCCTATAGGGACGAAATAGAAATTACCAGGCAGTCAATCGAGGACGACAAATATGTCAGACTGGAGCACAAGAATATCAATCTGAAAAGAGCCCTCGAAGGTGACCCGTCAGCCAATGTGGCGCTCCTCCCGTATGATAGAATAAATGTGAAGCGCCTGCAGGATTGGAGGAAGGAGAGATTTGTCTCGGTGAGCGGCGAAGTCCTGTTCCCCGGTAAATATGTGACCAAAAAGAAAGAGAGGCTTTCTTCTCTCATCGAGCGGGCCGGCGGGTATGCGGACGATGCCTATTTGAGGGGCGCCATATTTACGCGGAAAAGAGTACGTGACATGCAACAGAAGGCGCTTGACGAGATGATTTCCAGGATGGAAAAAGATATGGTCTCCGCCGGCTCCTCCGTGGGGGCCCTTAGTGCCGAGGAGGTCAAGGCGAAAGAAATAGAGATGCAGCAGAAACAGAAATTTATAGAAACCCTCAGAAAAGTTCAGCCTACCGGCAGGATGACCATATACCTCGCAAATTTAAGGCTCCTCAGGGGAAGTGAGTATGACGTGGAGCTCGAAGAAGGCGACAGCCTTCTCATCCCGACAAAAAACAGCGTGGTCACCGTGGCCGGAGCGGTCATGATGAACGGGAGCTTCGTGCATAGCGACGCCATGCGTTGGAAAGACTATGTCCAGTTGGCAGGGGGCTATTCGCGCTATGCAGATACATCGAGCACGTTCGTGGTAAAGGTTGATGGCACGGCCCAGAAACTGGATACCTCCTTTATCACCTGGAGCCATTACAGAAACAGGTGGGAGACCATGGGCTTCGGCGAGAAGAAGAGCGAGATCGAAGCGGGGGACACCATTATCGTGCCGGAGAAGCTCGACAGAACGGCATGGCTCAGACAGTTCAGGGATATTACACAGATTCTCGGAAACATAGGTCTTACGGCAGCCACCATAGCGGTGTTGTATAAGACAATGAAGAATAATTAGTATGACGGCGCGTGAAGGGAAGCCGGGGAGCATATGACCGCCGGCTTCCGCAAATGTCTCCTGCACAAGAAAATGGAGAAGCGGCCCCCGAGGAGGCCTTCGTCTCCGTTCCGGCGGTCGGTTTTGACTGTAAGGTATAAATTGATCACGTCCTGCGGGGTGGTCCTATGCATAATAAATTCAGCCCTGCCTGATGGATCTGACATACAGAAGCAGGGAGAATTGAGGGGATCATGACGCTCATTCTCCCGGAAATGGAGAAAATAATAAGGCCGCTTATCATGTATTCCGTCGGGGCATGGGTTCGGTGCTCATCGAGTGAATAAATGGATTTCCGGGAGCCGATGTCGCTCGACATTGGCTCGCATCATAGCTTTCGCTTCATATGGGGTACTTCTTTTTTCAATAACCTCCTTCCCTCTGCCTTCCACGTTTAAATCTTCACTCTCTCATTCTTCCCCTGGTATGACGATATTCGGCCTTTGTGTCGCGAATGCGTCGGATGAGCCTTTTACAGGTCCGGCGAACTGGGGTGGTACGGGTCTTATGGAGCTGCCTACCGCGCGCCTCATGAAGGAGAATAACTGGAGAATGGGCGTGGGGCAGGTCCACCCCTACAGGTTTTATTATCTTGCCATGACCCCTTTTAAAAATTTTGAGATTGACGGGAGGATGACCGAGATCATCGGGGTCAGCGCGGCCGATGTGAATCCCGCCTTCACCGGATATGGAAACGTCAAAGATAAGTCCATGGACTTTAAATTCCGGTTGATAGAAGAGAGCAAGTATCTGCCGGCCATAGCATTTGGAATCATGGACCCTCAGGGTACAAGGAATTACGCGTCCCAATATATTGTCGCGAGCAAACAGATTTATCCTTTCGACTTCACAGTTGGAATGGGGAACGGCAGGTTCGGAAAGGTGGCATTACCGCCTTCGGTAGACCAATATGACGTGGAGATCCTGTCGAACACCATGGGCTGGCTTCAGGATTCGCAGATATTCGCAGGGGTGCAGTTTGCACCTACAAACTGGCTCACTTTGATGGCGGAGTATAGCCCGATCAAATACGAGGTGCAGATACACGATTCCGCCCAAAGGAAATATTTTTTAAGCCCCGTGGCTTCGAAATTCAATTTCGGCCTGAGATTAAAACCGACCAAGTGGAGCGAGATAGGACTCACATTTCAGCGAGGCGATACAATAGGGGTCAGCCTTTCGACCGTATTTGAGATGGGAAAACCCTTTATTCCCATATATGACCGCCCATATAAAGAGAAAGCCGAAGTCGCCACATATTCGCTCGAGAAAAGACTGGAAATCGCCCTTTCCAAATCCGGTTTTCAGAACATAGGAATAAGCGTCGACGGCAGTCATTTAAGAATAGAAGCGGAAAACGTCAAATATTATTACGCCCCCCGCGCCCTCGAGGTGATACTGAAGATTGCCCATTCCCTGACCGGACCGGGAATACAGCTGATCGACGTGGTCTTCACTCAGAATGGCATTCCCATGGTAGAGCATACGTGCCTCAGGTCCGATCTTGAGGAGCTCTACAATAACAAATTGACCAAGGACGAATTCTTCTTCCTTTCCAGGATGAATACATCGGTAAATCAAAGGCCCGATGTAAAGATAAAGGACAGAAGGTGGATAGGCGCGGGCTTGAAACCTTCCTTTGAGACACTCATAAACTCCGCCGAAAAATTCTTCATGTACCGGCTTGGCGTGGAAGCCTGGGCCGAACTACATCCCTGGGAGGGCTTCACCGTGGCGGGAGGTGTTCAGGGCTACCCCTTGAATGATATCTCCGCCACCACACGGCCTCTTGCGGATTCAGTAAGAAGTGACATTTTTCAATATAAGTCCAAGAACTTCAATATGGGCAGACTTATGGTGGAGCAGATGTATAAAGCGAGCCATGAGATATACAGCCGCCTCGCGGCAGGGTACCTCGAGATCGAATATGCAGGGTTGGATGGGGAAATCGCAATGCCATTATGGGGCGGCAGGGTGTTAATAGGTCTGGGGGGCAGTGCCACCAGAAAGCGTGATCCGGATAACATCTTCATGCTGAAACCGGGCGATGATAAAGTATATAATACGCAATTTTTCAACACCAGGTTCAATGTCCCGGAATATAACATATGGCTTGACTTTAAAACAGGTAGATTTCTTGCCGGCGACTACGGCACTGTCGTCACGTTGACAAAAAACATACACGGATTGATGATCTTTGGATGGTATAGTTTTACGAACACAAATTCCTTACAGGCCCCGGAAAATAGAGGCTACCATGACAAGGGCGTCGGAATCTCATTGCCTATGAGACTCTTTGACGGCACGGATTCAAAAACCAGCTACGGTTATTCGATATCGCCATGGACGAGGGACGTAGGACAGGATATTATGCATTACAATTCCTTGTTTGATTTCATCGGAAGAAATTTGAAAGTGTTCTGGGATCATGATACGGAGAATATGAAATAGAGTTTAGTCCCTGACTGTGCCGGCGCGCTGGGAGGGATCCTTTGCGGACAGGGCCTGCTCCCGATGCGACGATCTCTGCCTGATCCGACGATCCTCTGCTTGAGAAGATATACCCGCGCAATATGCCGTAACGGCCCCAGGTCGTGGGCAAGGTTCCAGTCGTCTTTTCATACCCGGTGCTCGTAGGGTCTTACTCACCTCTTTTTGATCTTGAGTCATTCGCCCCTCCACAGACCGAGTCTCATGCTGTCACATCTGTTATAAACGATCGGCCCGGGAAGGAAATCCTTCCCGGGCCGATCGCGTTCGGGGTTACTTATCGGTCACTTTGTCGCGATCGATTTTGTCTTTGAATAAGCGGAGCTTCCGACCGTATTTGTGGCGAGAACCCGATAATAGTAGGTGGTTCTGCCTGCCACTGTCGTGTCGGCGAATGAACTGGTATTTGCGCCCAGGGTGAATGAAGTGAGGCCCCTCGTAAAGGCTGCGTTCGTCGCCCTCTGAAGGGTGAACCATCCTTCATTGTTCGAGGCCTCATTCCAACTCAGCGAAACAACCTGAGTCTGACCTCTTGGCGGAGTGGTGGCGAAGAGGTTCCAGGGAGCGCCGGGGGCCGCAGTAGTGATCGATACCCAATTCGAAGGATCCGAGCTTCCGGTCCCGTTGGTAGCGACCACGCGATAAGTATAGGTAGTGCCGAGGGCCGTGGTAGCATCGCTATAGCTTGTGATGCCCGCGGCAACCGCGCCGATGTCGCTGAACGCGGTGGTGATGCCTGCCGCCCCAGTGGCCCGCTGAACTGTATAACCTGTGGCGTTGGGCGTAGAGGCGCTCCAGGCGAGGTCAACCTGTGTGCCGGTCGGCACGGCCACTGCCGCTGAAAGCCTTAAAGGCTCGAGCGGAAGGTCGGCTCCGGCCTGCATGATAAGGGGTCGCATCATATCATTCTCTTCATGTCCGAGGAGATGACAGTGCCAGACATATTCCCAGCCGAAGTCGGTGACCTCATTCGAAACAGTGATGGGCTGGTTATTTGGGTCCACTCCGGTAAAGTCCATCGTGGTATGGAGCGGATTTGACGGCGCCAGAGGCCGTGAACTGGTAGGCATTGCGAAAGGTAATATCTGTTTCTTAGGCTTCATCGCCACTACCACGTCTTCGAGAGGGTTCATTTTTACCGTCTCTTTCCAGCCCACCTCATTGGCATCGGGCGGCTTCTTTGCTCCGTCCCAACCTATACGGTTAATCAGCTGCACGTTGACGAGATGGAAGTGAATCGCATGGGTGTCGACGCCGTTGTGGGTGATCTTCCACAGCTGAGGCTCGTGTTCGGTGACCACCTCCGTAGTGGGATCGACATAGAAATAAGGAATCGTGGTCTGGGTGAGGAAGTTGGTAAAGGGCAATTCCACTCCCAGCACTGCATTCATCCGGCCATAATTCGGCTCGAATAGCTCATGTATGGCCTTCGGCTCGAGGGCGCGGGTAACTGGAGCATTTCCCCCGATGGGTGTAAAGGTGAGAGAATTGGAGAAGATTTCAGCATACGTATCGGTAGGCGATCCGTAGGCGGTTTGAGGTACGATGGGCGTAGGCTGAGATTTGGCAAAAGCATGAGGCAGACCTGTTGCCGGGTCGTTCAATTTCGCCAGGGTGGTAGCATAGGTGTCGGTTTCCGGCGGGAGGGTGCCTGAGTTACCCACCACTCTGAACTGCATGACGGTCCTCGTGTTCGGACCATATCCCTTGACTGTCGGTATCCAGCCGCCTGATGCGCTTTGATCCTGATTACCGGTATAATAGTCGAGTCGGGGATCAAAAGCGGGTACGGGTGCGGGGGCATCGTTATACAGTATGATTTTAGAGCCAGCCGGAACCTTGGAGAAATCGACTATTATGTCGGCCCGCTCTGCTGGTCCCATATAAAGGGTGTGATCCGAAATATTGAGGACCGTGATGTCCCGGCGATTATAATTGTATCCTACCGGCGTGTTCAAAAGCTCTACCGGCGCGGGCAGGAATCCTCCCTCCGTCCCGATCTGAATCATGGTGGGACCTATTTTCCTGGGATTCGGTACGCCTCCAACGCGGCTGTCCGTGGGCCATCTGGCAGGGAAGTACGAAGTCGGAAGAGCGGGGACCATGGCGACTTCTTTGCCGCTCGCATCAGCATAATAGAGCTGGAGATTTAAGAACCGGTCGTTAGAGGCGTTGAGAACCCTGAACCGGTACCTTCTTTTTTCCACGTTCATATAGGGGTATGCGGTACCGTTTACCAACATGGTATCCATAAAGGCCTCGGGTGTGGTGGAAACCTCCGGGAGAGCGCCTTTCAGCGTCGCGGGGTTCATAGGCGGCCAGAACCAGGGGCCGTAGTCCCATCTTCCGAAGGGGTTCGCCCCGTCTGGGGAACTGGGATCCTGGTTCGTCTCATACACGTGAGGGAACCAGAGGTCTCCGTAAGTGCCCCATTTGGCGGTATCCCACTTTGAGTCCTGCACCGCGATGTTTTGGGGAACAAAGGTTTTATCCTGAATTATAAGGGGAACTTGTACGGAAGGGATAGCGCCGGAGTTCACGAGCTGCTTCTCCACGTCATCCTGGATCAAGTATCCCGCAGCGATACCCGCATACACATTAAGGCGTGTGATGCCCAAGGCGTGGTCATGGTAGAACATAAGCCTCGAGCTTTGCTGATTTGTGTAATAAACGGTTGTCGATCCGTTGCCCGGGTCCTGCATATCGGGTACGTTTACCACGCTCACGCCTTTGGGGTAGATGGTCGTTTCCCCGGCGGGTGTGATCCACTGGTGAGGCGTGCCGTCGCTTATCCACGGGGTATTCCCTCCGTGGAGATGGATGGCGGACCTGTTTTCCGTGTAAAGGTCGTTAGGGTTGGGCCCGGTCACGCACACGTGGGTGATGGGGTCGCAGGTCTGGGCAAGAGGGCCGGTGCCTGCACCCATGAGTGTCGTATCGACCGGGATAAAAAGATTGCCTGCCGTGCCTGTGGGTAAATCGTTCGTGAACTTGATTCGTACCGGCCTGTCGCGCTGGGCGACGATTATGGGCCCTAAATAATGAATCCCTGCAGGGGCAACAGTATTTTGACCTGCCGCGTCTGTACCGTTATTTGTCTGCACGTATCCCCGAAGTCTCGTGGCCTTTGGGAGGTCCGAGTGCATTCTTTCGGCGTATTCTCTGATTGCGATTTCATAATAATCCGATCCCGGATAGGTAATGGTATCCGCTACTGCTACCGGAAGATATTGACCCAGATTGTTCGCGCTCGATGCCCCCAAACCGGGCAGTGAATCGACGAATTTCCTGAGCGCGGTGCCTGAAGCACCCCCGGCAGGGCTATTCGCGTAATATGTTCCTCCTCCCGGCCCCGCATGGAGCGTATTTGCACCCCATAGGAGCATGACCATAGTGAGTATCAAACCTGCAAGTATCATGGCTCGTGGCCTGTACATTCCTGAACCTCCTCCTCAATTTATTTTCCTGAATTTACTCAATTTCGCATTAGAAACAGATTAACCATTAGCCCGTTCAATCGTACCAATGCGCCCCGGCCATTAAACGTATCCCACCTCCTTTGCGCTTACACCGGGTGCCGCCGGAAGGCTTCATGGCCGGCGGTCCCTATGTAGACCTTTATATTTCCAGCTTCCTTTTAGCAAAATGCATGCCGTGCCTCCCTAAAACGGGATGTAGCAAATATACTTAAATTTCTGTAACATAAAGCACACCCATGTTGTAGCTATTCTGTATATTGTGTTGTAATCGTCTTACGAACAAAGACACCCGTCTTGTGCGGCAAGAGCTGTCTTGCTTTACAAGAGCTGTCGAAAGTGGTCTTATCGTAATTCGATTCGTCACTATAAACCCCCCTCTCTGACTGGATGCAGTGGTTTTTGACTACAGTTTAGTATAAGATTGATTACTAGAAGAGTCAAGTATATGATGACACTAAAAATGACAAAAGGGCGTCAAGTATCCCTACACAGGGGCAAATACAGTACAAAAAAAGTAATATATAGCGTAGGAGCATTTTAATTGGACAGTTTTGTCATGGATATGAATAGATCACCCCATGGCCCCTCGTGAGATTTTTCGCTGGAAAGCCCTTCATGAAAAGGTTAATATAGTCAACCTCAGTTCAGGAAGAAAAGAAAAAAGAGGCATGAGTTCGAGGGAGGTGCATGGAAATGGACGTCAAAGCGATACAGCAGATTTGTTATGGTCTTTATGTGATCAGTTCCGCAAAAAATGGCAGGTTCAACGGCCAGATTGCAAATACCGTGTTTCAGATAACATCGGAGCCGCCGACCGTGGCGGTGAGCATCAATAAAGAGAATTTAACCCATGAATACATTAAGGAGAGCGGGGTTTTTTCCATTTCCACCCTGTCCAAAGAGGCCCCAATGACTTTTATCGGACAATTCGGTTTTAAGACTGGAAAAGATGTCAATAAGTTCGATAATGTGAAATTTAAAGTGGGCACTACCGGCGCACCTATCGTATTGGAGAACTCGACAGGCTACATGGAATGTAAAGTCATCGGTTCGACGGATGTGGGGACCCACACGATCTTCATAGGACAAATAACTGATTGTGAAACACTGAATGACGCCGAGCCTATGACCTATGCCTTCTACCGTCAGGTTAAGGGCGGGAAGTCTCCCAAAACCGCGCCTACCTACGTGGATCAGGAGAAAACCGCCGGCGCCGGCGCACCCCAAAAAACAGAGAAGAACCTTTCCCCGTCTTCTTACCGGTGCACGATATGCGGCTACGTGTACGATCCCGCGGCAGGCGACCCGGATAATGGTATTGCTCCGGGTACCGCCTTCGAAGATCTTCCCGACTCGTGGCTGTGCCCTCTGTGCGGCGCCCCGAAATCTGAATTCGAGAAAGTAATGTGAGGTGATGATATAATGGACAAGGCTTTGTTGCACACCGATTTTACCGACATCGGCACACCTAAGAAAGGAAAAGTAAGGGATATATACGACCTTGGCGACAGGCTTCTTATCATCGCCACGGACCGCCTTTCCGCCTTTGATGTCGTCCTGCCTACGGGAATAGAAGATAAAGGAAAGGTCCTGACCAAACTGTCGGTGTTTTGGTTCCATGAGATGGAGAGCCTGGTACCCAATCACATGATAGAGACCGATGTAGCCCGCTATCCGCAGAAGGTCCGGCAACATGAGAGCTTTCTCAGGGATAGAAGCATGATCGTGCGGAAGGCGAAGCCTTTCCCCGTGGAATGTGTGGTAAGGGGCTACCTCGCCGGATCGGGATGGAAAGAATATTCCGAGACCGGCAGCGTCTGCGGTATCAAACTGCCCAAGGGGTTGGTGGAGTCATCGAGGCTCGAGACCGCCATTTTTACCCCCACGACCAAGGCCGAAGAGGGTCACGATTTAAATATATCCTTTGAAGAAACATGTGATCTGATAGGGGAAGGGTCGGCCATGGCTTTAAGAGACCTGAGCATCGGAATCTACGAACGGGCCCGCACAATAGCTGAAAGCAAGGGAATAATCGTAGCCGATACAAAGTTAGAATTCGGTCTTTTGAATGGTAAAATTATCCTGATAGATGAAGTTTTGACTCCCGATTCATCGAGATTCTGGTCGAAAGAAAATTACGTGCCGGGACAGGGACAGGATAGTTATGATAAGCAGATCGTACGGGACTACCTCGATACCCTTGACTGGAACAAACAGTATCCCGGACCGGAATTACCGGAGGATATAGCCCGGAAGACAAGGGCAAGATATATCGAGATACTGCAAATATTGGCAGGAGAGGGAGTCTAAGCCGACATTCCTGTTGAAATAGGGTCCGGAATCCTCTATAATCATTAACATTGGCCCCCGTAGCTCAGGCGGATAGAGCAATGGTTTCCTAAACCATGTGCCGCATGTTCGAGTCATGCCGGGGGCATTTCTTTATTCTGGTTTTAGGTTGAAAAATGTGGATGGGGAGTTTTTTGGGGAAATCCCCCCATCCACTCACCAATATCCATCGGATACCTGCCAACCGATCCAGCATAACAAACTGCCATATTGTTTTTATGATTATTTAATTACATTTCCATAATGACCGGTATAGAATATCTGTCAAGGTGTGGCAAACTTGAGAAGGAGAGGGAAATGACCAAGATTGCGGGAAGTGAGGGAAGAGAAATTATTTATCTGTCAATTGATGGGGAGGCATATAACGGTCCCGAAATTGACGAGATTCGTTTTCCTGACGAAGGACATCCATTTTGGGAATTTGTCCTGCATGACGGAAGCATTGTAGTTTCTTCGGCGGCCGTGGTTCTACGATACAAATAAAAATTGCCTTTAAGGTTCTTCGGCTGTGGGGGATATTTTGGGGGAGCGCCTTTTTCAAAGGAGCCCTGTCGAGGCACCCAGAAGAGGATTAATTTCGAAACGATCTTTAAATCAGGATAACCAGCCTCGTGCCTCGGTCGGTGGGCACTCGCGATTTCAGCTTCCGAATTCCGGAATTATACAGGATCATACAAATGGTGTGCGCCTAAGGGGCAACGGGCTCGAGGCCCCTTAGGCGTGTGTCACTTTCGTTGACTATTTTGCGGCCCCTTCCACCATGAGGCGGGCGATGACCTTGGAAAAATTGACGGGGTCTTTGGGCAGCGACCCTTTGAGCACCAGGGCCTGGTCGTAGAGAAGATCCACATAATCTTTCAGGAGATCGCTTTCCTTATCCTTTTCGAACAGCTCGTTCATTGCAGTGAGCAAGGGATGGTTCGGGTTTATTTCGAGAGTCTTCTTGTTCTCGGGAATGGACTGCCCCATTGCCTTGAGGAGTTTCTCCATCTGGGGGTCGATATCGTCCTCGTCGCCCACGAGACAACACGGAGAATCGGTAAGCCTGCCGGAGAAGCGCACGTCCTTCACCTCTTCTTTCAGTCTGTCTTTTATAAGGTCGAGAAGCTCCTTGTATTTCTTCTCCTCCTGCCTCTTCTCGACTTTCTTGGATACATCCTTGTCGAGGTCGATATTTCCCCTCAGCACCGACTGCAGCTTCTTTCCCTTGAATTCGAGGGTGGCCATGACGAAATCGTCGATCTCATCGAGGAAGACGAGCACTTCATACTCCTTCCCTCTGAAGGCTTCCAAATAGGGCGACTTCAGCGCATCTTTAAGCGAGGTGCCCGTGATATAGTAGATCGCCTCCTGCTCCGGCTTCATATTATCCACATAATCCTGAAGGGTAGTGAATTTGTGCTCTTCCGTCTTTGTCGAAGGAAAGAGGAGGAGGTCTGCTATGGCTTCTTTTCTTTGAAAATCGTAATGGATGCCCTCTTTGAGAATGCGGCCGAATTCCTCATAAAATTCCCGGTAGGCGCCGTAATCATCCTTCTTCATTTCAGTCAGTGTTTCGAGCACTTTCTTGATGATGCTCGTCCGTATGATCTCCACGAGCTTGTTGTTCTGGAGTATCTCTCGCGACACATTGAGCGGCAGGTCCGCGGAATCGACGACTCCCCGCACGAAACGGAGGTAGGGAGGGATCAGGTCTTCGCAATGGTCCATGATCTGGACTCTCTTCACGTAAAGGGTAGGTCCCACCTTGTAGTCCTTATAAAGGATGTTGAAAGGCGCCCGGGCGGGAAGGTAAAGGAGTGCGTTGAATTCGGTGGTCCCTTCCGCTTTATAATGGATGATTTTTAAGGGGTCGGAAAAGTCGTGGGACAGGTGCTTGTAGAACTCCTTGTACTCCTCATCCGACACGGCCGATTTGTCTCTGAGCCAGATGGCCTTCATGGAGTTGAGGGTCTCCTCAGTGGTCACCTTTACCTTTTTGCCCTCTTCGAGAGCGCTCGGCTCTTCCTTCTCCACGTCCATCACCACGGGATGCTCGATAAAGTCGGAGTATTTCCTCACTACTTCCCGGATCTGCCACTGGTCGAGATACTCCTTTCCCTCTTCCTTGAGGTGAAGGGTCACGTCCGTGCCCTTTCCCTCTTTTTCCGTATCCTCGACCGTGTAGGTGCCGTCCCCCGTCGATTCCCACCTGACCGCCGCCTTCGACCCCTGGCCGGCCTTTCGGGAAACCACGGTGATCCTGTCCGCAACCATGAAGGAAGAATAAAAGCCCACGCCGAACTGTCCTATGAGTTCCGGATTATCTTTCACCGCTTTACTCTGGAGGGCCTGAAGGAACTCCTTTGTCCCTGAATGGGCAATGGTCCCGAGGGCCGCGATGGTCTCCTCCTTCGTCATGCCCAGGCCGTTATCGCTTACGGTAAGCGTGGCCCCTTCTTTGTCGGTCGATATCTTGATCTTCCAGCCGGTCTCGTTTTCGTGGACCGCGCTGTCCTGGAGGGATTCATAACGCGCCCTGTCGATGGCATCCGACGCGTTCGAGATGAGCTCCCTCAGAAAGACCTCTTTGTGTGAATAGAGGGAGTGGACCATAAGGTCGAGGAGCTGTTTTACTTCCGTTTTAAATTCAAATTTTTCCTGAGACATAATCGATCACCCCATTACTCGATATTTTGAACGGATATGTACCCGCGGTCCTGTGGCCGCCCGGGGTCCGTCCATTCTATTGTACTTTTGTTGGCGCTCAAAAAAGAGCAAAGATGTTAGATTTATTAATAATACATGGAGCGCTAAAAATCAAGACCGAAGCCGGTTTCGGGGGCGGTCTCCCCTGCCCCTTCCCGGCGCCCCAGACGGTAGCTGTTTCCTCCGTCCCGCTTGATATCGTACATGGCCGCATCCGCGCAACGGATGAGCGTCTCCCCATCAGAGCCATGGTCCGGGTAAATGGCGATACCCACGCTGCACGTGACGAAAAGCTGCAGGTCGCTCACGGTGAAAGCCCTCCGAAAGGCGTGCATTATCTTCTCGCCTACCACGAACGTATCGGCCACTTCGCTTATCTCGGGCAGGACGAGGAGGAATTCGTCGCCCCCCATTCTCGATACGGTGTCGCTCTTCCGTACCGTTTCCTGAAGCCGGTCCGCCACAGCCCTGAGCAGTTTGTCGCCCCTGTCGTGGCCGTAGGTGTCGTTCACGTCTTTAAACATGTCCAGGTCGAGCATCATCACCGCGATATGGCGTGAATGCCTCGCCGCATTGACAATCGCCATTTCGAGGCGGTCGGTAAAGAGCAGCCTGTTCGGGAGGCCCGTAAGGCTGTCGTGGTAGGCCATATAACGGACATCTTCCTGTGCTTTCTTGATGGCGGTGATATCCCGGACCGTGCCCTGGAACCCTGAGATCCTGCCCCCCTCTTCATGGATGGGGTTCAGGGAGAGGAGACATTCCATTACGGTCCCGTCTTTTCGTTTCAGGGTCACGGCGAAATCCTTGAGATAGCCGCTTCTGCGCATGGTCTCCCGGAACCGCTGCCGGTCCCGGCTGCCGAACGTCTTTTTTGCGTTGAGGGTGAGCGCTTCCTCCCGCGTATACCCGAAGAGGTCGAGAAACGCCCGGTTCACGTCGATGAGGCGCCCGTCTCTCTTTGAGATATAGATCGGGTCAAGGGAGTTCTCGAAAAGAGCACGGTACTTTTCTTCCCTCTCCAGGAGCTCTTTTTCCCGTGGTCCCCTGTCCGTCACGTCCGTCAGGTGCAGGAGGTTCAGGATATGGCCGCCATATTCCAGAAGTGCGGCCGAGGCCTCTATAAAAATCACCCGGCCGTCCTTGCGCAGGCCTCTGAACTCGTAATGATGCGGCGTCTTTTGTCCCTGGAGATGTTGCGTAGTGATCTCTTCCACCCGCTCCCTGTCATCGGGATGCACCAGGATGGAAAACGGATTTTCCCGGATCTCCGCAGGGTCGTCATAGCCGAAGACCCGCGCAAAGCTGTCGTCTACGTGGAGGGCACGTTCGCCCGCCATAAGGACAATACAGTCCCGCGTCTTGGGAGCCCCGCCTTCGTCATCCTTGAGAGGTCCGGGCAATGTGAAGGTTAGAGTAGAATCCGGCATCATGATAATCGCCCTTCCCCCCGGCCGATATCTCCATGTTTTTATTGCCGTACTGCGGAGGGATTGTATCCGATACATAATTTTCGACGATAATCTCTATAAAGTCAATAGATTATTATCGCCAATGACTTAGAGTGAAAAAGAAGGATTTTGCCAAATCTGAAAAACCCTTTCATTCCCAATGATTCCTCCTACTCATACGTGCTATAATAGGTACCTATGTACCTCAAGGGCATTCCCAGGAGATTCCAGCACATAATCCTGCTGATCATCGCGATCGTTTTGATCGGGACCATCGGGTTCAAGATTATCGGGGGGAGCAGGACTTCTTTTCTCGATGCCCTTTACATGACGGCGATTACCATTTCCACCGTGGGATACGGGGATGTGATCGGCCTTGACGACAAGCCCTGGGGCAAGCTTTTCGCCATACTTTTTATCTTTGCCGGGGCTGGCACGGTGGCGTACCTTTTTACCTCTCTGGCCGCTTACATAATCGGCGGGGAACTGCGGAGGGTCTTCAGGAGGAGAAATATGGAGAAAAGGATAGAGAGGATGAAGAATCATTACATCGTCTGCGGCATCGGTATGGTGGGACTCTATATCGTGAAGGAGCTCTATCAGACGAAGCGGCACGTGGTCGCTATCGATATGGACGAGCAGGTGATGGAATCCCTGAAGGCCCAGAATATCAATGTGGACGTCATGACCGGCGATGCCACCGAGAACGAGATACTTGATAATGCCATGGTCCATCGGGCAAAGGGGCTTTTCGCGACCACCAATTCGGATAATGACAATATCGTCATCGCCCTTACCGCAAAGCAGCTTAACCCGTCGCTCCGGGTCATCTCCCGGTGCAACGACACGAAGAACATCGACAAGATCAAACGGGCCGGCGCGGACGGGGTAGTGGCCCTCAATTACATCGGGGGCTTGCGCATGGCATCGGAAATGATCAGGCCCAACGTCACCTCCTTTCTCGATAAGCTCCTTCGGGAGACGGACTCTCCCCTCAGGGTGGAAGAGGTCCATGTCCCGCCCCATTCCGCCTATATCGGCAAACCCGTGGGGGTGATCGATTTCAAGGACTTGGGGAATACGCTCCTCATCTCCGCGAGGACGGCAGACGGGGAATGGATCTACAATCCCTATCCTGATACGGTGCTCAGAAGCGGAATGCACCTGCTCGTCTTAACCACCCCTGAGCAGCGTGAGCTTCTGGAGACCCTGCTTTCAGCGCAAAATGAGAAAAGACAATCGATAGAGGGCGCCTGATCTTTCATATGCCAAAATGAGTCGTGTGAAGGACCGCCGGGTCGACCCCGCGGTCTGCATCAGTTCCGAAAGAGGGGATGCCTCTTTTCCCCTCCGACGGATTGACATGAAGGGCCGGAAATGCTACGTTTTTACGGGAAAATTATATGAAAATAGCCATATCGGGAAAAGGAGGGGTGGGCAAGACAACGCTGGCCGGGGTCATGGCGAGATGCCTCGCCGACAAGGGTCATAAGGTGCTTGCCGTTGACGCCGACCCGGATGCGAACCTCGCGAGCGCCATCGGCGTCGACGGGAAGAAGCTCGAGGGCGTGAAGCCTCTCGCCGAGATGACCGAATTCATCGAGGAGCGTACGGGGGCCAGGAAGGGCGAAATGGGCTCATTCTTCAGGCTCAACCCGAAAGTCGATGATATTCCCGAAAAATTTGCCATCGAAAAAGACGGCATAAAGCTCGTGATCCTGGGGAACATCCCCCAGGGCGGGGGCGGCTGCTTCTGCGCGGAGAATGTGCTTCTGAAGAGCCTCCTCTCCCACGTGCTCATAGAGCGGGACGAATATGTGATCGTCGATATGGAAGCAGGCCTCGAGCATCTCGGAAGGGGAAGCACCGCATATATCGACGCCCTCATCGTGGTTGTCGAGCCGGGACAGAGGAGCTTCCAGACCGCGCGGCAGGTGAGTAAGCTCGCCGCCGACCTCTCCATTCCCCGCGTCTATGGGGTGGCGAACAAGGTTGCAGACCTCGAGGAGCTTGCCCTGATAAAGACCCATCTCGTGGATCTTCCCCTTCTCGGTTTCATCGGGTACAATAAAAAAATAATGGAAGCGGACAGGCGTAATGTGTCGCCTTACGACATGGACGAAAAAATAAAGGAAGAGGTTGAAGAGATCATCCGCGCCCTTCGAGACGATATGAAATGAGGAGGGCCTTCTCTTTCTTCTACATCGTCGGCTCCACCATCATCCTCTCAAGCCTGAGCCTCATAGTATCCTTTTTCGATAAGGATAAAAAGGGAGTGCACGCCATTTCCCGTTTCTGGGCGAAATCCCTCCTTTCAGTCTGGGGCGTCCGGATTACTGTCAGGGGTCTCGAAAATATCCCGACTCCCCCCTTCATTTTTATGTGCAACCACCAGAGCGCCCTGGATATCTACACCCTGATTGCGGGCCTTCCCCTGGCCTTCAAATGGCTGGCAAAGAGGGAGCTTTTCCGCATCCCCTTTATCGGCTGGGCTATGACAAGGGCGGGTTATATATCCATCGACAGGGAGAACCCGAGGGAGGCGCTCAAGGCCATCGACGACGCGGGCCGGAAGATCAGACAAGGCATGGTGATCATCATCTTCCCCGAGGGCACGAGAAGCGAGGATGGGCAGCTGCTCCCATTCAAACAGGGGGTGTTCAACCTGGCCCAGAGGGCGCGGGTGCCGATAGTGCCCGTCGGCATCGAGGGCACGAGCCGCCTTCAGCCGAAAGGCAGTTTTATTCCCAAAGAAAAAGGGATAGTATATATCAATATCGGGGAGCCCGTAGAGGTGGGAAGCAAAGGCAGCGCAGAGAAAGCCAGGCTCATGAGCGAAGTGAGAGACCGCATCGAGGGGTTGATGACATGTCGGGAGACCTGAAAAAGGAGATGTTGGGCGTCGGCCTCGCGGGACTCTTCCTTTTTCTTTTCGTGAGTCTCCTCACCTACCATCCCTTCGACCCTTCTTTCAACACGATCACCGAGGGGGCGGCAAAGAACCTCTGCGGCAAGGTGGGCTCTTATATATCCGACATCTTCGTGCAGATCTTCGGCATGATGAGCTACCTCATCATCGCCTTCGTGCTGCTCTTTTCCGTCTTCTACATCAGGAAGAAAGAGCCCCCCCATCCGCTCCTCCTTATCTCCGGATTGGTCCTCTTCTTCCTCTCCCTTTCCTCGCTCCTTCAGGTAATGGTGGGAAAGATCACCCTGTCGGGCGTGGCCATGCCTTTTTCGGGCTTTTTGGGGTCGCTGCTCGAGAGGACGTTCTTCGCCCTCTTCAGTTTCTTCGGCAGCGTCCTTATATCGGTGGTCCTCCTGCTTATCTCCCTCTTCCTCATCATCCGCGCGCCTATCCTCTCGATCATCGAGAAGAACCTGGCGAGGATGAAGCCCCTCGAGCGCAGGAAGGAGATAAAGGTCACCGAGACGGAGGAGAAAAAGGCCGAGCCGCCGCCTAAGAAAGAGAAGAAGCCCGTCCAGGAGTCCTTCGAATTCTTTCAGGAGATGGGTCCCTACAAGCTCCCCTCCCTCACCCTCCTCGACCCCGTGGAGAGAAAAGAGGTGAAGATCGATAAGGAGAGTATCCAGTACAATGCCCAGATACTCGAAAAGAAGCTCAAAGATTACGGAATAGACGGTAAGGTCTCGGAAGTACGGCCCGGACCGGTCATCACCATGTACGAATTCGAGCCTGCCCCGGGCATCAAGGTAAGCAGGATATCGAACCTGGCGGACGACCTCGCCATGGCGCTGTCCGCCGTCTCCATACGGATCATCGCCCCTATCCCGGGAAAATCGGTGGTGGGCATCGAGATTCCGAACAAGGCGCGTCAGACCGTCTACTTCAGGGAGATCATGGAATCTGAGGTGTTTGCCTCGTCCCAATCCTATCTCACTCTCGCCATAGGGAAAAGCATCTCCGGGGAGCCCTATGTGGCGGACCTTACCAAAATGCCCCACCTTCTCGTGGCGGGCGCCACGGGCTCGGGCAAAAGCGTCTCCCTGAACAGCATGATCTGCAGCATGCTCCTGAAGGCGACCCCCCTGAACGTGAAATTCCTGATGATCGACCTCAAGATGCTCGAGCTCTCCTTTTATGAAGGCATCCCCCATCTCCTGTTGCCTGTGGTGACCAATGCGAAGAACGCGAAAACGGCGCTGAGGTGGATGACGGAGGAGATGGAGCGGCGCTATTCCATGATGGCGGAAAAAGGTGTACGAAGCATCGAGAAATATAATCAGAAGATGGCGAAGCAGGAGCAGGAGACCATCCCCTATATAGTGGTGGTCATAGACGAGCTTGCGGACCTCATGATGGTCTCCCCTAAAGAGGTGGAGGAATATATCGCCCGCCTCGCCCAGATGGCCAGGGCCTCGGGAATCCACCTCATTCTCGCCACCCAGCGCCCGTCGGTGGACGTACTGACCGGCATCATCAAGGCGAACTTTCCTGCCAGGGTCGCATGTAAAGTCTTCTCAAAAGTCGATTCCCGCACCATCCTCGATACGAACGGGGCGGAGGCCCTCCTCGGATACGGCGACATGCTCTTTCTGAGTCCCGGCGTGGGCAGGCTCCAGAGACTTCACGGACCCTACGTATCGGAGGGCGAGATAAAGAGGATCGTCGATTTCCTGAAACAGCAGGGGGCGCCCTCGTATCAGAGCGAAATACTGGAAGAGAAGGAAGAGGAAGAGGCCCGGGAAGAGATGGATGACGAGAAGTACCAGGAAGCGGTCGAGTTCGTCGTCGATAAAGGGGAGGCCTCGATCAGCATGGTCCAGAGAAGGTTCCGGATCGGGTATAACAGGGCAGCGAGAATAATAGAGAGGATGGAGCGCGACGAGGTGGTGGGACCTTCCGACGGAGTGAAGCCGAGAGAGGTTCTGAGGAGGAAGTGAGCCCTGGTCCGTGACTCTGGTGAAAGGACGATAAAGCAATGAAAGGCAATAATCTCATGAAAAATGGCTCATCCGCGGTGTTGCTCGCACTTCTTGCCTTTGGGGTATGCATGGTCTGTGCCGGTTCCGCGTATGCTCAGACAACAGGAGCAGTCAGGGTCCAGGCAGAAGAGGGGAGGGCGAATAATGCCGGCCCATCGGCTTTCGAAGGGATCAAGAAGACCTATTCCGCGATCCAGACCCTCGAGGCACGGTTTCACCAGAAGGTCGTGATCGCGACCCTCAAGAAGGAGCGCGATTCGGACGGGGAATTCTTCTATAAGAGGAACAGGGGTTTTCTGTGGAAGTACAGGACGCCCAAGAGCAAAACTTTTCTCTATGACGGGAAGAGCATATGGCAGGCGGACGAGGATAAACCCTTTGTCATAAAGGAGAAGATACGGAAGGAGAAGACGGGCGGCACCTTCCTGGATCTAATAGAGGATATCGCCAAGATCGACGACCTTTTTACCCTGAAACAACAGACAAAGTCGGGAGACCTCGATGTCCTCGAGTTGGTCCCGAAGAAAGAGGGATCCGTCACTTCGGCGAAAATATGGATAGACAAACAGTACAGGGTAAAGAAGATAGAGATCCTCGAGTTCACGGGCAATACCAACTCGATAGAATTTTCCGCCATAAGGATAAATCAGTCCATCGACGACAACAGGTTCGCCTTCAAGCCCGAAAAAGGGATCGAGATTATTGAGAGGTAATCGAGGGAGAATCTATGGGGCTTCATAAGGATGAGGCGATCGTACTGTCCAAGAGGGCCTACGGGGAATCGGACCGGATCGTAAGGCTCCTGACCCTGGAGTCGGGCAAAATAGGGGCTATTGCGAAAGGGGCGAGCAAGAGCCGGAAGCGGTTCAGTAATACCCTTGAACCTTTCAACCATATAAAGGTCGAGTATTTCGAAAAATCGGGCTCCGGTCTGGTAAGAATAGACAATGCGGACATAGTGGCCACGAACCAGGGAATCGAGGTAAGCCTGAAGAGGGCCTGCACGGCAAGCTTCTTTACCGAATTTTCGGACAGGCTCAGCAGGGAGAGGGAAAAGAATAAGGCCCTTTTTTACACCCTCAAGGAGATACTGGAGACGGCCAGGGTGCGGGAACTCTCCTATGGGGATATTCTCTATTACCAATTGAAGATGCTCGATGTTCTGGGATATATGCCCAACTTCCGCCACTGCGTCTATTGCGGAAAAAGTGTGGCCGATGAAGTGAAGCGTTATTTTTCCAGGCAGAGAGGGGGCGTCCTCTGTCCCGCCTGCATGAGGTCCGTGCCCCACAGGGTCTATGGCGAGGGAACCATATCGAGACTGGTCTCCATAGTAGGTCACGATTTTGCGGCCCCTCAGACAGTCTGTGATTCCCCGATGTCTTACGTATCGGACATGAAGAGATTCGAAGGGGAGGCGAGGGAGATCATGGAGGGATTCATATCTTTCCATCTCGAGGTGGAGCTGAAATCCTATAGAATTTTAAAAACCCTCCTGTGGCAGCCTTAATTCAAGCCCATTTACAACACCTTTCCCGGATGACTAAATTCTCCAGGATAGGGATCTTATCTTCTTTTCGCGAGGAGGCATGGATGGGGAGAATTAAGGTTTCAGTCTGCGTTGCGGTGACGATCCTATTAATGGGCACAGCCCTTTCGGCGGAAGGCATATTGAAAATGACTCCCCCGGAGTTGAAGGAACGGCTTGGAAATGCCGACCTGGTGATTATCGATGTGCGGTCTCCTCATGCATGGAATTTAAGCAGGGATAAGATTAAAGGCGCCGTCAGGGAGGACCCGATGGATGTGGAATCCTGGATCGGCAAATACCCGAAAGAGAAGACTTACGTCTTTTACTGCACTTGACCGAATGAAGCGACCAGCGCCAGTATGGCGCAGGATTTCATGGAAAAAGGGTACGTGAAGGTGTTTGCCCTCACCGGGGGATGGGACGCATGGATCAGGGCTGGCTATCCCGTGGAGCGGAAAGGAAAGAGGTAGCTCCTGCCCCCCGGGTTTCTTGCGCATGGCGCTCATTTTTGATATAGTAAAGGCAAAAGTGGCACCGGTCGAGCGGGTCTTGATGCAATAAGATTAAAACGAAAAATAGGCCCTGCCATGACCAGGATCAGGTCCTGCTCATAATGGAAAAATCGATATCTCCAATTCAAAAAGTTGCCTCCCTTTTAATAGCCGTGGCTTTGGTGGCGGTGTTGTGGCTCTCGAGCCTGCGCAGCTACCTCCTTTTTCATAGCCTGGCCGAAGGTTTCTCCATCCTCATCGCCGTCAGCATTTTTATGCTCGCCTGGAACTCCAGGCGGTTCATGGATAATAATTATCTTCTTTTCCTCGGCATCGCCTATCTTTTCGTGGCAGTTCTGGACCTCTTCCACTCCCTCTGCTACCGGGGAATGGGTATATTTTTCGTGGATGAGGGGAATGCTGCCACCCAGCTTTGGATCGCCGCCCGCTATATGCAGGCCCTCTCCCTCCTTCTCGCTCCTTTGTTTATAAGGAGAAGACTGAAGCCCCCCGCCGTGGTAGCCTCCTATGCGACAGCTGTTGCGCTTGTTCTGGCATTCATTATCTGGCGCCCTCTCTTCCCGGATTGCTTCATTGCGGGTTCGGGGCTCACGCCTTTCAAGAAGGCGAGTGAGTACGTCATATCCGCAATTCTTGTCGGCTCGATTATAATGCTCTACAGGAACCGTCGGAGTTTTCACCCCCTGGTGTTCCGGTGGGTTGTCTGGTCCGTGGGCCTCACGATACTTTCGGAGCTCGCCTTCACCTTTTACGTGAGCGTGTACGGCCTCTCCAACCTCGTGGGCCATTTCCTCAAAATATTCGCTTTTTGTCTTATTTATAAGGCCATTATCGAGACAGGCCTTTCTCGCCCCTACGACCTGCTCTTCAGGAATCTGAAGCAGAGTGAAGAAGCCTTAAAAAAGAGCGAGGAGCGCTATCGGGGACTGGTGGAACTCTCGCCCGATGCGGTATTCGTGAATCGCAATGAACGGGTAATTTTCGTGAACCAGGCAGCGGTAAGGGCATTCGGTGCCGCACAGGCGGCGGAGATTCTCGGCAGGTCGCCTTACGAGCTGTTCCATTCCGACTATCATCATGTAATGAGAGAGCTCGGCCGGCTCCTTCAGAAGGGCGAAATGATTCCCCTTACAGATGGAAAGATCGTCCGCCTCGACGGGTCGATAAGGAGCGTCGAAGTCGCTGCAAGTCCCTTCCTCGATGTCGAAGGCCCGGGCGTCCAAGTGGTGTTCCGGGATGTAACGGAGCGCAGGGAAGCAGAGGTGGAGCTGGCACGCCAGCGGGAATGGCTGCGGGTTACCCTCACGAGTATAGGGGATGCGGTCATCGCTGCGGACAGGGCCGGCAAGGTGACTTTTATCAACCCGGCTGCCGAAGAGCTGACCGGTTGGAGCCTTAGTGAGGCATTCGGACATGGGGTACAAGGGGTATTCCGGATCATACACGAAAAAACAGGCGATCCATCGGAGGATATTGTGGAGGAAGTCTTCCGGGAGGGAAAGATTATCAGCCTCGCCAATCACACGGCACTTGTGAGCCGGGAGGGGCGAGTGATCCCTATCGAGGATAGCGCGGCGCCGATAAAGGATGAGAGCGGCGCTATCATTGGAGCGGTGATCGTCTTTCATGACGTTACCTCGAAACGGAAAGCACAGCAGGAGCTGAGGGAAAGCGAGGATCGGCTTCGCGTTGCCGTTGAATCAGCCGAGCTGGGAACCTGGGATTTCGATCCCCTGACAGGAGATATGAAGTCATCGGAGCGGTGCAACGCTATTTTCGGGGTGCCCGGGGCTTCTCGTGTTGATTATCAACTCTTCCTCGACCTTCTTCACCCTGACGACCGTGACCGGGTCGACGAGGAAGTGCGGTGCGCCCTCAATCCCTCGGGGAATGGTTCTTTTGGCACTGAATACCGCCTGAGAAGACCGGACGGGGAAGAGCGCTGGGTCGTGGCCGCGGGGAGGGTCTATTTCGGGTCCATAAACGGCAAGGAGAATGCCCTTCGCTTCCTCGGCACCGTGCTTGACATCACCGGGCGTAAAGAGGCGGAAGAAGCCATGAAAAGGGCACGGGACGATCTCGAAAAGCAGGTGAAGGAGAGGACCACGGAGCTAAGGCGTGCATATGATTCCTTGCGGGCTGAGATAGAGGAGCGCAAGGGCGTGGAAGACCGGCTGAGACAGGCCCAGAAGATGGAGGCCATCGGTACACTGGCTGGGGGCATCGCCCATGATTTCAACAATATTCTCGCAGGTATCATCGGTTTTACCGAGATGGCGATTGATGACACATCCTCCGCAAGTCCTGTGCATCGCAGATTAAGCCTCGTGTTGCGAAGCGCCATGAGGGGCCGCGATCTGGTGCGGCAAATCCTCGCCTTCAGCCGCCAGACCGAGCAGGAGAGAAAGTCGGTGGAGCTGTCGGATATTGTGGAAGAAGCGTTGAAACTTCTGCGGCCCGCTTTCCCCTCTACCATAGAGATCAAAAAGAGATTCATGAGCGGCGGGGACCGGATATTCGCCGACCCGGTGCAGATTCACCAGGTATTCATGAACCTCTGTACCAATGGGGCACACGCGATGAGGGATAAAGGCGGGGTGCTTGAAGTGAGCATCGAGGAGCTCGATATTTCCGGGGATGAACCCTCGCCTTATCCGGGAATGAAGCCGGGCCCCTACATCAGGCTTTCCGTAAGGGACTCGGGGTGCGGGATCTCGCCGGAAAACCGGGACAAGATCTTCGATCCTTTCTTTACGACCAAAGCGCCGGGTGAGGGGACGGGTCTCGGGCTTTCCGTAGTCCACGGTATCGTAAAGAGCCATGGCGGCCAGGTCGGGGTGTACAGTGAACCGGGCAGGGGATCGGTGTTCCATGTGTATTTGCCTAAAGAGGCGGGCGTCTCACCAGGTGAGCCGTGCAGGGCCTCGCAACTGCAAGGGGGAAAGGAAAGCATCCTTTTTGTCGACGACGAGGAAATACTCGTGGAGATGAATTCAGGCCGTCTCTCGAAGCTCGGATACGAAGTGGTGGGATGCACGAGCAGCGCCGAGGCGCTCGAAATATTCCAGCGTGAGCCCGGTCGTTTCGACCTCGTTATTACGGACTATACCATGCCCGGCATGACCGGAATGGATCTCTCCGAAGCCATGCTCACGATAAGGCCCGAGATTCCCATTATACTGTGCTCGGGCCTCAATGAGACCATAAGTGCGGAAAAAGTGAGGCAGTCAGGCCTCAAAGCGTTCATCGGCAAGACGGCGAACAAGCGAGAATTTGCCAAAATAATCCGTAAAGTATTGGATAAGTGAGGGTATCTCACCCATTGCGGCCCGCTCCGTACTATCGACAGGTTGAGGGTTGTCTCTTCCTTTTCATTATTGCCCCAAAGGCATATCTTTGCTTCACTAACGACTATATACCATCCTACTATCGACTAGCGACTGCCCTTAAAGGTTTTTCTTCCGCCATTTTCCGGAGCCTCGCCACATCCACGATGAGCGCCACGGTGCCGTCGCCCAGGATCGTGGCCCCTGAGATACCCTCTACATCGCGGTAGGCCCTGCCCAGGGTCTTTATCACCGTCTGGTGCTGGCCGATCACGTGGTCTACCACAAAGCCCATCCTCGTTCTGTCGATCTCGGTAATGACGATCTGCTCGAGCTCGGGCTCCTCTCCTTTGATATTGAACTCTTCTCTGAGCCTCATGTAGGGGATGAGGCTCCCCCGTACATTGGCCATATGCCTGCCGTGGGTCCTTTTCACATCTTCCCGGGTCAGCTCCACGCACTCCTCCACCGCGGATAGGGGAAGGACGAAGTGGTTCGTCCCGATCTCCACGAGGAGCCCCTCGATGATGGCTAAGGTGAGGGGGAGCTTTAAGCTGATGGTGGTGCCCACCCCTTCTTCACTTTGGACTTCAATGGAGCCCCGCAGGGAGTCGATGGTCTTTTTCACCACGTCCATGCCCACGCCCCTGCCGGAGACGTTGGTCACATTGGCGGCGGTAGAGAAGCCCGCGGCAAAGATGAGGCCGAAGAGGTCCTTGTCGGAGATCTCCTGCTCGGGGGTAAGGAGCCCCCGCTCCACCGCCTTGGCCCTGATCCGCTCCCGGTTGAGGCCTGCCCCGTCGTCGGTGATCTCCACAAGCACGTAGGCCCCCGAATGCTTCGCTGAGAGGTGGACCATCCCCTGCCGGGGCTTGCCTGCCGCCTCTCGTATGTCGGGAGATTCCACCCCGTGATCGACGGAATTCCTGATGATGTGGACGAGGGGATCGTTTAACTTTTCGATGACCGTCTTATCGAGCTCCGTCTCTCCCCCTTCGGTGGTGAGATCGATCTCTTTTCCTAGCTCGGATGAGAGGTCCCTGACTAAACGTTTGAACTTACTGAAGGTGGTCCCTATAGGGAGCATCCTGATACTCATCGTGGTGTCCCGTAATTCTTCGGTCAGCCGCTCCACTTCCTCGGCGATGAGGGTGAGCTCCGGATCCTTCTCCGTGGAGCTCTTCTGGGTGAGCCTCGCCTGAACGGTCACGAGCTCCCCTACGAGGTTGACGAGCTTGTCGAGCTTGTCGGCGGCCACCCTGATGCTGGAAGCAGCATCCTCTTTCCTGACCTTCTCCTTCGCCTCCTTGATCCGGCTCTGCTCGGCTAAGGCCGAGACGACCTTATCCTTGGTTACGAGCCCTGCGTCGACTAACAGCTCTCCTATGGGCTTCTTATCCTTGAGCACTCGCTCGAGGTCTTCTTTCTTTACGTCTCCCCTTTCGAGCATAATCTCGCCCAGGAGCTTATCCTCTTCCACGGTATCGATCGTGATCTCCGCTAAGTCTTCGACGAAGATGAAGACGTCCTTTATGGCATTGACCCCCTTATCGGTGGTGAGGACGATGTCCCAGTATGTATAGCACAGCTCGGGGTTCATATCCTCGAGGGAGGGTATGGCGTCGAGCTGCGCTATCACGGTGGCGTCTCCTAATTGACGGAGCTCGTTGAGGAGGGGTATGGGGTTGGTACCCGAAGCAAAAATATCCGGCTCTGGGCGGAACCGGATACGGTAGGTCTTGAGTTCTTCTTCAATCTCCCGGGGCTTCCCGGAGGCCTTTTCTTCCTTTGCCCCCGGAAGGTAGTGCTGAAAGGAGGCGGTAAGGGCGTCTCTCTCGGGAGGCTCCTTGCCGTCGAGCATGGCGTGGATCAGGTCTCCCGCCTTTAAGGTAAGGTCGATGAGCTCCTTCTCTACCGCGATTTTGCCGTTACGGACCATGTCGAAGACCGTCTCCACCTCGTGGGTGAAGGAGGCGATATCATCGAAGCCGAACATGGCGCCCGAGCCCTTTATCGTATGGAGGGCCCGGAATATCTGGCCGATGAGCTCTTCGTTCTCCGGAGCTTCTTCCAGTTCCAATAGGGAGGATTCGAGCTCCTGAAGTCTCTCGTATGCTTCTACTCTGAATGTTTCGACAGGGGTACTCATCCCAGCACCTTCCTTACGACCGCTAAGAGCTGGTCCGCCTTAAAGGGCTTGACGATCCACCCCGTGGCGCCCGCGCTCCTGCCTTCCTGTTTTTTTGAATCCTGCGACTCCGTAGTGAGCATGATAATGGGGATGAACTTGAACTGGGGTTGGCCCCTTAGCTCTCTGATAAGGCCAATGCCGTCGAGGTTCGGCATATTGAGGTCGGTGATGACCATGTTGACGGCAGCCCCGTCGATCTTGCCTAAGGCGTCCTTGCCGTCCACCGCCTCCACCACGTCATAGCCTGCGTCCTTCAAGGTGAAGCTCACCATCTGGCGGACACTCGCCGAGTCGTCTACGGTCATGATCCGCTTACTCATGTGGGCCTCCGGTGAAGAGACAGTGATCATCCCCGGCAAGGCCGCACCCGGAGCGGCGTGAATAACCGAGGTTCCCGGCTGTCTGCTCCAGAATGACGGAAGGGGGCCGTTGGAAGATGAGTTCCTTGTTCATGCGACGCGCCATCCGGTGGGCCGAACAGAGGAGCTGAAGACAGGAGAGGTCCGTTTCCAGTATGCCCCCGGTATGAACCGTAATAGTGGCACACTCGCCAATTGTGCCGGTGAGCGCCTTTTTCATTTCCTCGCCATGGATTATGGTAGCCTCGCCGCCGATGACCACAGTCGCGCCGTCACCGGATTTCTCCACTTTGATCTCAATCATATTTCTCTCCTCTTTCTATAACGATGGTTTAGAAAAGCTCCACATTATCTCCGAATTCCTCATTTATTTCAGGCGTCGGGTGCATATCCCGGCCCAAAGTGTCGGCTTGGAGCGATGCCGGTGTGCTTTTCCGGCCGCTTCCCAGGACCGAGTCATGGATAGTCCTCTCGCTCTGCATTGTGTAGTTCGCCTCCAGATGCTTCAGGTAATCGGCCATACCCTCCCAATCCGAGTGGCACACCATCTGTTTCGATTCGGCTGAGATAGACTGGAGGGTTATGACGGCCTTATCGATGACTTCTGCAAAGACGTTCTGCACGGTCACCCCAAGGACCGTCGTCTCGATATCGGCGGCAAGCTGCCGGCCGGAGGTGCCTATGCCGATCAAGAGTGAAGCGATGCGGCTGTTTGCGCTCCTCAAGGTAGCGACAAAGAGGCCGAGGTCGTCGATCATCTTATCCGTCTCGAGAGAGCGGCTGTCGATTCCGCCGTGGGTGTGAGACTGCAGGTCTCCCGCGATCTCCATCACCCTACCGAGGGTTTCCGAGATAGCCCCTTTCTGTGTATTCGCATCGAATGATAATTTTTGTATGGCTTCCGCGATCACGCCCAGAGGGGCGCCTTTCTCCCCTGTATGGGCTGTCTTGATCCGCGCATTGAGGGCGATAAGCTCTATTTCAGCGCTTATCTCCTCAATGTCGTCTACCGACCCCGATATATCGGCGGTGGTCGCAAGAAAGCTGTCCATGGCTGCCGAAAGGTCCGACCGGGCATTGGCGCTCGCTTGCAGTGATGATATTGCAGGGGCTATCCCGTTTTCTATTTTCGCGAGATAAGACGACGAGGATTCATCCGTCGTGCCCGCCAAATGCCCCGTTTTTTGCGAAAGCTCCATTATGTTATCTTTAATGCTGAGCAGGTTATCGTTGATGCGGGCAGTTGCCCCCATAATCTGCTTTTTCGAATCATCGAGGTGTGCTTTTTGAAGCTCGCATATCTTACCCGTTTCGAATATGACTCTGACCGAATCCGAGTCATCTCCCTTCATTTCCGCGGCGCCGCCGGGATACTGGGCATTAAGTTTCTCTATCAGACCGTCGAGCGCTTCCTTCACGTGCTCTATCGTCTGTCTTGTAATATCGTGATACTGCATGGCAGAGACGACATCGCCAATGTGCCGGGAGATGTCTTCCGATTCTTTTGCGATGAGATCCGTGCCTTTTCGGGATGACTCGTTTTTTTCTGCGAGGGCATTGAGGCTCGCCCCGATGCTGTCCAGAATACGATGAATTTCGACCTTCTGCCTCGTCTCGAGAGTGGAGATATTTGCCATGTTCTGCCGGATCATGCTGTTGAGTACCGCGGCCTTTGATGCGATATTCGCCGTTTTCTTCTCAATGAGTGCGGAAAGTTTCTCCACGTCGTCGGCGAGGGTAAAAAAACCGGCTTGCTCCTGACCGAGCTGCCCGCTCTCGATTTTTATTGAAATACTCAGTATCTTCAGTATCTTCACTATTTTCTTGAAACTCGCCAAAGGCGTCCGCACCGTGTCGACTATCTTTACCGTTTCTTCGAGCGTCCTGACGCCGTGGGTGAACTCATCTTCCGTGCCGCCGAGGCCGGTCCCGATGGAGCCGAGCATTTCGCGCAAGCCATCCATGGTATGGGTGATTTCATTTCCGGACATGACCCCCAGAAGAGATGAAAGCATCTGGGTGATTTCCCGGGCGCGGCTGTAGAAATCCGTCATGCTTCTTCCGATTGTCAGGAACTCGTCCTCTGTTCCCGTGATAAGGCGGTGCAGAGAGCTCGATACCCCCTGGAGCTGAGCCGACCATGAAGGACTAGCCGGTCCCGAAAGGGAGAAAAAATGTGCTGAAGGATCAGGTGTTTCATGGACCATCTGTTTCATCCTTACGTACCCGTCACTCGGGCTTATTTTCTCCACCCGCAGAATATACGGTTCTCGGGCATAAAAGGGCCTGAGCTTGCGGGGGGCGCCCGCCCGGAGACTGCGACCCTTCGTAATATGGCTATATTACCCGCTTCAAATGTATTATCGGCGGCATAAGGTTTTAATTAAATGATCTTTGTTTACCTTTTGATACAAGACATGGGCGGCGGGGTATAATAGGGGGCAGGAAGAACAAAATTCGGTGAAACAGGCGGCTTTGGAAAAATTGCGGAAAGGACGGCTGCGACTCTTCCCGCGGAATTAGTCTTATTTATGGTTCGGCGCCAGCAGCTCATTGGGTCGGTCCGGGTTCACGTATCCGCCCCGGGCAGCATTATAATCTCCGAGAGGAGTATTGCGCTGTTTTCCGGTTTTGGGGTCTACGGTAGGCTCTGTGCCCATCATGCCCTCGCGCCATCCTTCGCTCGCATGCTCCCGTACCCGGTCCCGGTTTTTTCCGGATTGGATAAGGCCCGAGTTATCGAGAGGGTTGTTTCTCGGCCGTATAATGGAATTATTGCCGTGTGCTTCCGCTCCATTCGTGAGAACGATGCTTCTCGAAATCTGGGGCAGGAACGATTGGGCGCCCGCAAAATCGGGATTTGCCGCCCGATAACCCACGATCATGGCATCGTTCATTCCCGCGTAGTTTGCCACTCCCACTTTATAGATACCTGTAACAGGAAGACCGTTATCCGTAAAGGAGACTTTCGCCTCTATAAAATGCCACACCTGATAACCCATCCTTTGGCTCGGCAAGTTCCGCATGTTCATGACTCGTGCGTTCCGGTAACTTGGAACGTGGCTGAATATCCATTTCAGAAATGCGTCGGGGGTGGTGGTTCCCCGGGAACGAAGGAGGGAGGCCAGCGAAGCGCAGTACCTACCATCGGGAGAGGTGAGGGTAAGGCCGGCATTGGTCTCACTCACGCGCCAACCCGGAGGGCTCGTCCACCTGAAGTACCTTCCCTGGTGCTGCTCGAGGGACAGGGACGAGGGGCTTGCTCCTGCCACGGGACGCGCGGAAGCCGAGATGGCGGAAAAAAGCATGGTAATGATCGATGCGAGTGAAATGATGAAAATTATATTGCGACGCATGCAACGAACCTCCGAGTCATAATAAAAATTCTGAAACAGACCGGAGACGTTCCCTCCCCGAGAGAGTTCCCCCGGTCTCCGCCATATTATCGGCGATCTCAGGATAAAATGAAGAGAAAGAGCCCCTCATGCGTGCGCCAGCTTATAAAAAAATCCCAATGCAGCGCTTGAAACGACCACCTCGGCGCATTTTTTACGGTCAAGAAGCGCTTTTGCGAGGTGGAACGCCTCGCCCCTATCTCTCAGCAGATCATATTTATTGAGTATAATCGTGCATTTTCTCCTTTCCACGTCCTTGAGCATGGCGCGCTCCGAAAAAAAGCTCAGGAAGATCTCTTCAGAGATAACGGTATCCCCGGCGATTTCTCCCGGGTCGGGCAGGAGCTTCCATCGGAATACCGCCTTTTCGACCGTGCAGTGGAGGGCGTCGAGGCCTCCCACCACAAAGATCCGGTCGGAGAAGGGCGGGACAACCGGTTCATGGGGAGCAGGGAATTTGAGGGGAAAGTGCTTTGCTCCGTCCGCCTCGATAAGTACCGTATCCGCCGATTCCCCCAAAGACCTTACTTCTTCAAAGGCGAGTCCGGTAAGCTTCCCATCCTCGTGAGTCTTCCCCACGCGGGTGGCCGGGCCCCTTGAGAATGATTCGAAATCGGAGAAAAGGATGAAAGGCTCTTTCGCGTAAATCCTGGTGGTGGTCGTGAGGGCAACGCTTTTTCCGGCCATGGCCTGCCTGCCGGCCAGAAATTCGATTATCGTTGATTTGCCGCCCCCTCCCACCACCGAAATGTATTTGCGGCCCGCAAGAAGCAGAAGGGGGTCAATCTTTTGAAAATGCCACATAGGGAAGGGACCTTATCCGCGTCACGACCTTCTTCGCAATTTCCTCATTTTTTCGTTCCACGGACAAACTTGCATAGCCTTTCTGGAGGATGAAAAGGCCGTCGTAGGCGGTGTCTTTGTATTCCTTGATCGAATACTCGATACCTTCTTTATCGAGAGCGTCCCTGATCATGTCCATCTCGAAGACGCTCTCGATCGTATGGATTCTCACCCATTTTTCCGGATCAACGCGCGGGTCCATTCCCTCTCTGCGGGCTCCCTTTGTCTAAAGAGGTGGCCGGTCCGACCCATATTTGGACTTCGGAGGAAAAGGATTCTCTCGACATCTTGATATTGGCGGTCTTATCGTCTTTCACATAATTGGAAGCGATGTCGCCTTTGAACTTGAAGCTGTTCACGAACCGCCAACCGTTTTTCACCATGTTCACCTTGAAGTAATCCTCGAGGGACGGAAGGTCTACATTGCCCGTAAGCACGAGAACCCCCACTTTCATGGTCTGGGTCTCGTAGATGAAGCTTTTATTCTGAGAGTAGGTAAGCTCGGTGGGGACCGGGATATCGGGAAAGCCATAAAATGCCTGGTTTGGAAGGTCCGTCTTTGACTTCTCTTCCTTGCCGTTACTCCAGGTTCCGAAACTCGAGCATCCCGAAACGACGGATAAGGCAAAAAGCAGGGCAACGCAGATCAGCACATATTTTTTCATAGGTCTCCTCCTTCTTTTTTTCTCTCAAGATATGCATAGGCACTGTGGTTGTGGATGCTTTCGAAGTTCTCCGCTTCAATGGCAAACCAGGTAATGTTCTGATCTTTTGAAAGCGCTTTGGCAATGTCACGGACCACGTCTTCGACGAATTTAGGATTATCGAAAGCCTGCTCCGTGACGAATTTCTCATCCTCCCGTTTCAGGATGGAATATATCCCGCTGCTGGCACAGTCCTCTATGGTCGAGATAAGGTCCTCTATCCAGAAAAACCGCCTGAACCTCACGTCCACCTTCGCGACCCCTCTCTGATTATGGGCCCCATGCTCGCTGATCTCTTTGGAGCATGGACAAAGCGTATTGATGGGGACCAGCACGGTCACGGTGAATTCAGTCATCGTGCCGGAATCGTCCATGGACCCGAAAAAGCCGCACCGGTATTCCATGTAACTCTGGGTCTTGCTTACAGGCGCTTCCTTCTTCAAAAAATAGGGGAACCGCACCTCAAGGTGGGTCGACTCGGCATTGAGCCTCTCTTTCATCTGCCTCAAGATGCTCGGAAGGTTCTTCATGTTGATCATGCTCTGGTTCTCGTGAAGGATCTCCACGAAGCGGCTCATGTGGGTGCCTTTGTAATTGTGGGGAAGGTTGACGTACATATCGATGGTGGCGACGGTGTGTTGAAATCCATTCGCTTTATCGAGGACCACTATGGGGTACTTTACCCCCTTCACCCCAACCTTGTCGATCTCAATATTTCTGGGATCGTGCATATTCTGCACATCCACCATCTCGGCCCGTATTTTCTTACTCATAATATGCCGCGCACGCCTTATCAGATTCCCAGACCCTCACCTCTTTGACGGTGACACCGCTCCCTTCGGTCCGTATGCGGAGCTCGCCGAAGATGAACATCGCGATATACTCGGAGGAACTGGCCCTTTCTTTGAAAAAAGGTAATTCATTGAGATATTTGTGATCGAGGATATCGAGGATCTCCTTCAGGAAACCCTTGAGGATCTTGAAATCGATGACCATTCCGTCCGGCCCCGGCTCTTTTCCTGTAAACAGGGCGTCTACCTGGAAGTTATGTCCATGCAGCTCCTCACATTTCCCATGATAATCTTCGATCCTGTGGGCTGCCGCGAATGCATCTTTGACGCAGAGGGTAAACACATTGATAATCTATATTGGTTGGATAGTCAAGTCAATAGATTATCGGAAATACAAGGATTCGGGAACGGACGGGTATGGGCCGCCTTTATCCGTCAGGCGGGAGTCTTGAAACCCGGCGTCCCGAGCCTTATCTTTTATTAATACACTAATCTCGCCGCATAAGGGGGTTTTTCTGGATTATTCAATAAAATTGGGTGGAGAAGGGGGGCAGGGCATCGATACCATGGGCTCCGTGCTGGCCCAGTTGTTCTCAAGGGCCGGGTATCACGTATTTACTCACCAGGAATATGAATCCCGGGTCAGAGGGGGCCATAACTTTTTCCAGATGCGGCTTTCCGATGCGCCGGTTTGTGCTTCGAGAGCGCCTATCGATATACTGGTTGCCATGGACAGGGCGAGTATACCGGTTCATGCGGCCGAGCTTGCTCCCGGGGGTATGGCTATATATGACGGGCGGGCTACCAAGGAATCCCATGAGGGCGCACAATTCCTCAGCATTCCATTCGTCGATCTCGCATTAGAGCACGGCAAGAACAGGATCATGGCCAATATTGTGGCAACCGGGGCGGTGCTGGGCATGCTCGGAATTGACCTGCAGCTCCTCTTCGCGATCATCAGACAGACCCTTGCTAAGAAAGGCGAGGCAACGGTGACCGCAAATATGGATTCCGCCCGCGCGGGACATGAATATGCTGTAAGGGAGTGTTTGAAATGCGCCTTTATCGCTGCGCCCGGAGGACCCGGAAAAATACTTATCTCGGGCAACGATGCAATCGGTGTGGGGGCAGTAGTTTCGGGCTGCAAATTTTATACGGCTTACCCCATGACCCCCGCCACGGGAATACTCAATTACATGGCCGGCAAGGAGCTCAGCCACTCAATCGTGGTGGAACAGGCTGAGGACGAGATCGGGGCGATCAATATGGCCCTGGGCGCCTCGTTTGGAGGAGTACGGGCCATGACGGGAAGCTCGGGGGGCGGATTTGCCCTCATGGTGGAGGGTCTCTCCCTTGCTGCCATGACCGAGACCCCGGTAGTGATCGCCCTCGCCCAAAGGCCGGCGCCCGCGACGGGACTTCCCACCAGAACGGAGCAGGCCGATCTCCTTTTCGCGCTCCATGCGGGCCATGGGGAGTTTCCACGGGTAATTTTCGCCCCTGGAAGTCCCGAGCAGTGTCTATATCTTACGAACAAGGCCTTTGACATGGCAGAGAAATACCAGATACCCGCCTTTATTCTCACCGACCAATACCTCGCCGACAGCGCCTGGACCTATGATTCCTTCGATCAGGACAGGATCGTCTTCAACGATTACAGGGTAAGGGGGGAAGCATTTCAGGGCCTCGGAGAATACAAAAGGCACGCCTACACGGAATCGGGGGTCACGCCCCAAGGCACGCCGGGAGACGGGACACACCTTGTGGTCACGGACAGCGACGAGCACGACGAGGAAGGTCATCTCGTGGAAGACGCCCTTACCAGGGTCAGGATGGTAGAGAAGAGACTCTTCAGAAAACTGCCTCTTTTAGCGGAAGAGATTTCGCCGCCCCTCATGTATGGAGAGGGAGAGGCCGAAACGGTGATAGTCGGCTGGGGCTCCACTTACGGAGTGATGAAAGAGGCGGTAGACATCCTCGCAGGGTCCCATAAAATAGCCCTCCTCCATTTCAGCGAGATATATCCCTTCCCTTCGGTGAAAAAATTAGACTACCTGACTCTCCTGGAGAAAGCGACACGGGCCGTCTGCGTGGAGAACAATGCCACGGGCCAATTTGCATCGCTTATGAGGAGGGAGACGGGATTTCTATTCCGTGACAGGATAAACCGTTATGATGGCAGGCCTTTTACCGTGGAGAGCCTCCTCGCGGAATTGAAAAATGTAATGGATGCCGGGAAAGGCACGAAGAGGGGAGAGAATTAATGGCAAAATTCGAAGATTTTGAAGGTCGTACCTCTGCATGGTGCCCGGGATGCGGTAATTTCGGCATTCTGAAGTCTTTCAAACAGGCCATGGTGGAATTGGAGCTCGAACCACACCAGTTCACCATCGTCTCCGGTATCGGTCAATCAGGCAAGTTTCCCCACTATGTAAGGTGCAATACCTTTAACGGCCTCCACGGACGTTCGCTGCCGGTTGCCACGGGCCTGAGGCTCGCCAATCACCGAATGCCCGTCTTTGCCTTCGCGGGGGACGGAGACTGTTACGGAGAAGGGGGAAACCACCTGACCCACGCGATCAGAAGGAATATAAATGTGAAGCTCTTTGTCCACGATAACCAGATCTACGGGCTCACCAAGGGGCAGCCCTCTCCCACGAGCATGGAGGGGACGGTCTCGAAAATTCAGCCCATGGGACTCATCTCCGAGTCGTTTAACCCTGTGGCCTACGCGACTGCCCTGGACTGCAGCTTTGTAGCGAGGGGATACGCGGGAGACGGGGACCATCTCAAGGAGCTGATAAAGAAAGCGGTGAACCATCAGGGTTTTTCTCTGGTGGATATCCTTCAGCCCTGCGTCACCTTCAATAAGGTCAATACCTATGACTGGTATAAAGAGCGGTGTTATTACCTCGAGCCGGAATATGATTCCCATAACCGCATAAAGGCATTTGAGCGTGCCCTTGAATACGGCGAACGCATACCCCTGGGTGTGCTCTACAAGTCGGAGCGGCCTTGCTATGAAGACAGGGTCCCGGCTATAGAAGCCATGCCACTCGTGAAGCAGGTTTCGGCCCCGCCCGTTTTGAAGGAGTTAATGGAAGAATTTTTCTAATATGAAACGGGTACTTGTGATTTTATCGTATTTCAATCATACAAATAACATAAAAGCCATCCGACCAGACGGTAATTACCGGCTTGACGGCTCTTGCAGAAACCGGAATTTCCCGGCTGCAAGGGTTGTTTTTTTTTGGAGCCAATCGTCTCCCGGTGGCGTTAAATACCGATCTTGCGAAGGGCATATTCGGAACGGGAAATCCATGACTTAATCTTAATTTTTGGCCTATTTTGCCGATAATAAGAACGTAAAGAAGCTGCGAAAGAAAAAAGCAAGCTTCTCTTGAAGGGGGTAGGAAGCCATGAAATGTCCATGGGTTCCGGTCGGGGCATCAGAGGAGAATCAAAGGGTATCGTCGTCGGAAGAGAAGATTCGGGGAAAAAGAAAAGACGGTCTCATTAGATCGGCGGAAAAGAGCTTCCGTGAAATGCTTCTCCTGTCTCTATCCATGATACTTTTGCTATTCAACCTTTTAGGCCGGAGGCGAGGTCCCGATTCTTCAACCTGACAGTCGGACACATGCCTTCCGCCAAACCGGCTCACAATCTCTCAATCTTTGTTTTTCAGCCCCCAGGAAGCGGGGCGTGTACATGTAAACAATCTCTTATTAATCCTTGACAACGGAACCTATTTGCGTAAGAATTTCTTGTAAGGGGTTTTTCCCGCAGCTGCGGGGATGACCCTTTAACCGTCTCAATAAAAAGGATGGTGAGAATCATGCAGTCGATCGAATTGGCGAAGCATTTGAGCGAAAACGAACTGAAGCGGCGTATGAAGGCAGCGAAGGATCACGAGCACTTTCAGTGCTGGCACTGCGTCTATCTCGCGAGCAAAGGGCTTCCGGCAAAAATCGTGGCCGAATATGTAGGCACCACAACCGGGGCCGTCCATCAGTGGGTACGGCAGTACAATCACTACGGTCCCGATGGATTCGAAAAGCCTCCTCTTTCAGTGCCGCGACCGGGATTCGAGCACCTGCCGTAAGGATCTCCAATAGGGAGAACGCCCGCCCAGGCAGTAGTGAACAGGGGTCGGTCCTCTTTTTTGAGACGGAGCCCAAGGGGCACTTCTATACTTTTACCATTTCGTAATTTTCTCTTCCATGAACAGACGGCAATGGTGGTCCTTTATTGGAATCATCGGTTCGCCCGGCATCATCCCTTTCTTGATACCCTTAGTGCATTTCCCGTGACGGTGAGACTGCTCAGAAACATTGCCCCCACTGCGACCATAGGGTTCAAAAACCCGGCCGCGGCGATCGGTATGACGGTCACGTTATAGATAAAGGCAAAAATGAGATTCAACCTGACAGTGCGCCTGTATCGTGAGCCGAGGCCGAAGGATCTAACTATTGCCCTAAGATCGGAACCGGGAATGATCAGGTCTGACGCGTTCTTGAGGATATCGCTCCTTGCACCGACGGAGAAACCGACGTCCGCGGCGGCAAGGGCGACCGCGTCATTGAGCCCGTCTCCGGCCATACCCACCTTATGGCCCCTATGTCTGAGCTCCTCGATGATTTCAGCTTTTTCGGACGGCGTCTTTCTGCCGCTGTAATCCGTGATACCGAGGTTTCGGGCGACTGCTCCCACGGTCTCGTCGCTGTCGCCGGAAAGAAGGATCGATCTTATGCCTTTTTGAGCGAACGAGTCGATGACTTCCCTCGCTTCCTTTCTTAGGGCGTCACCGAATACGAAGAACCCCTCCGTCTTGCCATCCCACCCGAAGAAGACAACGGTCATGGAGGCTTTTTCCCATTCCTGCGCCCTCTTTTCCAGGTGTCCGGAGGGAGGGGCTTCGCAAAGGGAGGCCAGTTCCCTGTTTCCCGCGAAAGCCTTCCGGCCGCCGACCGATCCTGTCACCCCGAGGCCGGGTTTCTCATCCGCTCCGACGGCCCCATTGAAAGAAAGACCGAGCTTCTCCGAGCGTAGGAGTATCTCCCGCCCCAGGAAATGGGCCGATTTTGCCTCCAGGGGAGCGATCATGGCGAATATTTCCTCCTCGCCCTCCGTGATGGAGACCACATGAAGAAGGGTTAAACGGCCTTCTGTCAGGGTGCCCGTTTTATCAAAGACCATCGTATCGAGGGAGAGGGTGCGCTCAAGGGCTTCGGGATTTTTTATAAGTACCCCTTTGCGCCGTCCGAGACCTATGACCGCCACCTTTGCAAGGGGCGCTGCAATGCCGATAGCGCACGGACAGGAGATCACCAGAACGGTGAGGCACCGGAGGATGATCTCGTCAAGGGAAAAGCCGAGAAAAGCGAGAAGAATCCCTGTCGACAGTGCCAGACATATTATTCCCGGGACGAAAAGGCGGCCTATGGAATCGGCGCGGCGCTCCGATTTGTCTTTTCCCTCGAGGGCATTACGCATGAGCCGGGATATTCGAGCGAGGGAGCTTTCCTCTGTAGTCCCCGATGTAGTTATTTCCAGCTCTCCGTCCGTTACCAGAGCTCCTGCAAATACCTCGTCACCCTGTGCGACCCGGACGGGGGCAGGCTCACCCGTGATTACGGACTGATCGAGGAAAGCATAGCCGAGGCGGACTCGTCCGTCAAGGGCGAGGCGCTCCCCCCCTTTCACCAGGAAACGGTCTCCGGTGCGTACTGCCCCCGTGGCCGTCCACGTTTCACGCAACCCGTCCGTCAGCCTTACCTTCGTGGGAATGAGCTCTTCGAGATTTGATGCGATTGGCACAAAGACCCGTTCCCGGGCATGGAGCTCCATATATCTCCCCAGGAGAAGCACGGTCACGAGCATGCAAGCCGTATCGAAATAGAGGTGCAAGCTGCCCCGGAATAGCTGAACAAGGCTATAACCGAAGGCGGAGAGGGCGCCGAGGGCGATCAGGCTATCCATAGAAAAAGCTGCGAACCGAAGAGCCGACCACGCCCTTTTGAGAGTGGGCATGCCGCCGTAGAAGATTACCGGGACGGACATTAGGAGAGCGGGATAGGAAAAAAAGGCCTTTACGGCCGGCGTAAGGTCTCTTATAAAACCGGAGTAGAGGGCTGCGGAGAGCATCATCACATTCATGGTGAGTATCGCCGATATGCCAAGACGGATAAGAAGGTCCTGCTTGATCTCATCGCCTTTCCCCCCTGCATCGACGGGAGGTACCCGGTAGCCGAGGTCTCTTATCCGGGACTTGACCTCCTCCGGGGATATGATATGGGGCAGATATCTGAGGCGAACCGTATCGGTAAAAAAGGATGCCCCCGGCTCCATGACCCCCGCCGTTTTTTTAAGCACCTCTTCAATCAGCCAGCTGCAGGAGGGGCACCACATCCCCTCGGCGCGGAAGGTAAGTTCGAGGGCCGGTGCCTCCTGATCCGGTGGTAAAGCAACTCCGGCAGCCGGAGAAGAATTTCCTCCCGGAATGATGCCTGCCTTTACACAGGCGCGAAAGAGGACGGTATCTCGGAAATCAGTGGCACCTTCTCCCTGAGATGCCGCGAGGATGAGAAAGACCTGAAAGCATCCGGGGCAGCAGAAACAGCGGCGGGAGTCATCGATAATGTGCATGGATGACAGGGGGCCCGGAGGCAGGCCGCACAGGTAACATGTTTCCGCAGGGGAAGGCATACCGCCATAATCAACAGAGACTGCCGAGGTAGGATCAGACAAAAGGGGCCATTCCTTTCCATGTGAGCACGAGCCCCATGGCGATAATTGAAAGAGCGGCCGCCCGCTCCCCCAAAAGACGCATACGCAGAGAAAAGAAAGATGCGGAAAATCCGACGAGGAGGAGCGCGGGAATTGTTCCTGCTCCAAAGCAGACCATAATCAGGAACCCCTGGATAGGGTTTTGGGTGCTGGCGGCCTTCACGACCATGGCCCACGAAAGCATGCATGGCAACAATCCCGCCGCAAGTCCGAGCACCCACCCGGGCCGGCGATGGGCGGACGTGAGGTGAGCGCCCATAAAACGGGAGACGACGGAACCCCGGGGCATGGGAGAGGCGGGGAAAGTGAAAGGCAGGCGAAAGACTTTGAGAAGTATGACTCCACAAATTATCATGACCAGACCCGCAACGAATGCCGCCATATTGCGGGCAGTCGCAAGCGATCCGCCCGCTATGCCGAGACCCAAAAAACCGGCTCCGAGAGCCCCGAGAATCCCGTAAGTGACGATGCGGCCGAGGTGATAGGTGAGGTGATGGGTGATCCCAGGCATCACTGATGCAACGCCCGAACCCTGGTCTATCCCGCGCAATTGTAATGAATAGGCGATCATCAAGGGGCCGCACATACCGAGACAGTGGAGGCTTCCCGTCAGGCCGGTAATAAACGCCCAAATGAAATCCATGTTCATGAGCCGCCCTTATGGAGAGATCTTATATAGATGACCACCGCCCACGCATCCTCAGCCGGAACAGTGGAAAAAAGGGCGGGGTGCCGCCTGAACCCGAGCCGAATGCGGGCGTAGAGCTCGCCGTCTCCGCGGGAATCGATTTCTTTGGAAGAAAGATCCGTAGGCAGGGGGGTAAAGCTCTGGCCCACAGTACCCCTGCCGTCCAGTTTGGGCCCATGGCACTGGGCACAAAAATAGGCATAGGTGACCCGTCCTCGCTCGACCGCTTCCGGAGATGGGGTCAACGGACTTTTCAGCTCCTTCGGATCGGAACGGGAGAGGACGAAAAAGCTATCCCCGCGAGGCATGGTCCGTGCATCCATGGCCGGTATCTTGCGCTCATAGGTCCTCACCGAATCCTGATCCCTCATCCTGCCGTAGTCACAGGAGCCGAGGGTAAGGAGGGCAACCAGGAGGCAGGCCGCTTTCAAGCTCAAAATAGACTCCCTTCTTCTCATTTTCCCTTCCCTCCCGTGGGGCCGGTCGCGAGGGCCGGTTTTTCCGACACATGCTGGGGGTCCGGAATGGATGGACCCGCGCCCGGCTCCGGGTAGGTCGAATATACCGATTTTCCCGGCAAATCCTCAATCGCATGAAAATCCCAATCGGGGGGACCCTTGTCGCCGACCGTAAAGAACATGAATAAGCCATAGAGGAAAAACGCCAGGGCGAGGCCGCAGACCAGGGCCCAGCCCTTCCACATCGGCCGCCTTAATTCGGCGCTCCCCGGTTTTTCCGGGATCATTTCTTTCTCCTTCGTCAAATCCATTAAATCAGTCTCTCCCTGACCGCGCTCTTAGAACGGACCCCCCAAAAACCCGAAGAAAATCACGTAAAAGACAAACCAGACGATAAATCCCATGTAGAGAAATATAAGGACAAGGGGCACGGGATTATATTCGATCTTAAATCCATCGGGAAATTCCTCGAGCCCTTCAGCCTGTCCGAGGGCGCCGTGTTTATGTTCCCGTATTTTCAACGCCCCTCTCCGGAATGCGAGGTAGAGCACCAGCACGGAGAGAGCGCCCAAGAAAAAGGCAAGCACGAGATGATGGTAGTCAAGAAGGGTAAAGAGTCTCATCAACGCACCCCCAAGGTCATGAAGGCGATAATCGTCGCGGTGATAATGGATCCCACGCCCATGAAGAGAATAGCCGCCGTCACCAGCGCTTCACGGCTCGAACCCCGGCCCTGGGCGTGTAGAGGACCTGCCTCTCCCCGCAGAGGAAGATAGCGGGCACGCTCCTGGTCCCGGAACTGGCCGTTCCGATGGGCCCACAGGAATACCCCGATGCTTGTCCAGAGACTTACCCCGATCAGCGCCACCCAAAAAATATACGTAAGTCCCATGGTCATTCTCCCTTCGGAGGCGTGATATAGGATGCGTCGATGCCTCTGGGCACTCCGTGGGCATCGCTTTGCCCCACAAACATGCGCGCCACGTAATCGCCCACGTCCCATATTTTTTCGGATTCAAGCTCTTTCTTAAAATAGGGCATCGCCGTTCCTGTAATGCCGTTCATTATCTGATAATAAAGTATGCCGCCCGTGATATCCTTGCCCCTCAAGATGGTGAAATTGAGGGGCGGCGGATAGAGGTAAGGTTGGGCCGGGCCCATGCCGTCCCCCACGGGTCCGTGGCACCCTATGCAGTAGCTTTGAAAGAGGCGATGTCCGCGGCTGAGGCTCGCCCGGGTCGTGGGGTAAGGGTTGGGGAGCCTTCGCCATGGTTCGGGCACCATCGAGTGGAGCCATCGCACGTTCTCTTCCGGGCCTGCCGCGTACGCGTCGATTGCCTTTTTCTTCCAGGTGTGTTGTCGCTCCACCCGGGCGTCTGCGTCTTTGAAACCCAAAGCCTGTTTGTAAGCGATAAGGGCCGAGATATTTCCCATTCCCAGGAATGCGAAGGAAGGCATGACCGATTCAGGCCGCACGAACCGAGGGTTCGTATAATGGGCGACATGCCAATCGTCCGGGTGTTCTCCTCCTTCCTGGGAGAGGTCGGGTCCTGTCCGCTCGCTTCCGAGGAGATGGGGCTGATCCGCCACGTAATCTCCCGAACGCGCGATTCGCTCGGCGCCGATATCCCAGTCGATCTGCCTTATAAACTGGGTGTGGCAGAAGGTGCAGCCGTTTGCCACATAGAGGCTTCTCCCGAGGTCTTCGGCTTTTGTCCGGGGACGGAATATATCGGACGGTTTTTCACTGATCGTGAGCCATGGAAGAATGACCGCAATGAACAGAATGGAGGCGAAGATGATAAGGCCGCCGAATAAGAGGAGTCTCAGGGTCATCCTCATAGCCCTTGCTCCTCCTCTCTTGCCTGCCGAAGGCTCATTGCGACATTATAAAGACCGATGGCTGCTCCCGCGGCGATCATGACGCCGAAGCCCAATCTATAGATCCAGTAGACGTGCAATTCGGGGAGAATATTGTATACCACTCTCCCCCAGCGCCACCCGCTTCCCTGGATCAGGCCCGCCATGGTGAGAACGATGAAAAACCCCGTGAGCCCGGTCAAAAGAAGCCAGTACTGAATATCTACCAGTTTGCGGCTGTAAAGCGGTCGCCCTGTGATTCTGGGGAGGAGGAAATAGACGGCCCCCAGGGCTATGAACCCCGAAAAGCCAAGGACGGCGATATGGGAATGGGCGACCACCCAATTAGTGAGGTGGGTGATCCGCTGGACCGAAGGGAGGGATTGAAAAGGGCCCTGGAGGCAGACAACGAGATACCAGACAAGACCTGCAAAGACGAACTTGCCTCCCAGATCGTCATGGATATAGCCCAGCCGGCCCTTGATGCTGAGCCAGATATTGACGAGGACCGTGGCTACGGGAATGAGCATGCCCATGCTTCCCGTGATTGCGACCACCTTGAGCCATGTAGGGGCCGGGGTCTGCAGCAGGTGATGGGTCCCGATATGGGGGTAAAACATGAGTATGGTCCAGAAACCCACGAGTGAGAGGGTATGGCTGAATAGCGGTCCCCGGCAGACTATGGGCATTACATAGTAGGAAATGCCTATTGCCAGGGGGGTGAGAAAGAGTCCCACTATGCCGTGCCCGTAAAACCACGCGAGGATTCCGTCGGCCATGCCGGTGATGGCCCCCGTGGAAGGGTTCCAGACGGCATTCCCGAAGAAGTAAATAAAAAAAGTAAAGACAAGGGCGCCGAAGGCGTACCAGACAGATACATAGAGCAGTTTTTCCCGTCCCGATACCACTGTTCTCAACAGGTTGTAAAAGGTGATCGCCAGGACGAAGAGAAGAAGGATGTCTACGGGCCAAACCCATTCGGCATATTCGCGGCTTTGACTGTACCCGAATCCGAGAAGAACGGTGCCCGAAGCGACGGTGATATTCCACGCCCACACCGCGATTCGGCCCGCTTCGGGACTGAAGAGGGGCGCCCTCACCAGGCGGGGGACTATATAGTACATGGCGCCGAGAAGCGCGGACCCGACAAAACCGAAGATCATCATATTTGTGTGCATGGGCCGGACTCGTCCGAACATGAGCCACGGCACATTCCGGTAGAGCGGCAGATCAGGGGCTACCATGGCAAAAGCGAGTATAAGGCCGCCCAGGGCAGCGACAAAAAACCAGGCGAGGGAGGAGAGAAAAAATCCCGCCACCGGGCGATGCCCTTCTTCAACCGTTCTTACCATCTCCTCCAACCTTTGCCGGACCCGTCGACCGGCGTGTAAATAGAGTCATTACCTATGGCACGCGAGCCAGCAATCGAGCTGTGCGCCTTTTCTCCTGTGGCACTCGATACAGAAGCTCATCTGAAAATCGACCTTTCGAAGACGGTCGAAGGTTTGCACATCGCCGTGACAGTTTACGCAGTCGAGCTTTGCCCATTTCAGATGAGGCACGTGGGTAAAAAATACGAAATCCGGGATATAGAATATGCGCTTCCACGGGACGGGCGAATTGGTGCGGAGGTATTGCTCCTCCCGCTTGATCTCGCTATGTCCCGGTATTACGTAGGTATGGCAGTAAAAACATTTTTCCATTGTCGGGAGCCCCGCGTTGGCCGACCGCTCCACGTTGGGATGGCAGAAGCGGCAGTTTATCTTTTTCACCCCCGCGTGAACCCTGTGGCTGAAGGAGATGGGCTGCGCCGGGCCGATGTCGAGGGCGGGATAAAAATAGAAGAAGAACATGGCCGCTACCAGGAGACCCGCGAGGCCAAGCCATAACGAGGCCCGTGCCTTCCATTTTTTTCCCTTCGCCCGTCCATCTTCATTCTGCCTTTCTTCCCCGATCATGGCTCCAGCCTCTTCTCTTCCGTAAGCCACCGTCTGAAAAGGGGATCCGAGACCGGCATGAGGGGGACCTTCCTTAGAAAGAGGGTGACACAGATGGCCATAACCCCAAAAAAGCCTATAGTGATGAGAATTTCCGGGACTCCAAGGGGGATGGCTTTCCCTTTCCAAAGCGAAGGTGCGACAAGGATGAGCCTTTCGAGCCACATGCCGAGGATTATCACAATGGAGAGCAATATCATGGGGAGGCGCATGGTTTTCACTTTCCTGCTGAGAAGAATGAAGAAAGGTACGAGGAAGATCATGAAAAGCACCACCCACGCCAGGGGTTCCCAGGGGGTCAGCTTCACCCGGAGGATCACGTAACGGGTCTCTTCAGGGAGGTTGCCATACCATATCGTCAAGAACTGGGCATAGAAGAGATATCCCGTAAAGAGACAGAAGGCGAAGACCATTTTGCCCATATCGTGAAAATGGCGGGGCAGGAGAAAATCGCGGAAGCCGGTGGAGCCTGCAAGGAGGAGCGTGAGGAGGAAGAGCGCCACGAGACCCGTATAGAAGGAGGCCACCAGAAAATACGCCCCGAAAAGGGTGGAATACCAGTGGGGATCGAGGGACATGACGAGATCGAACCCTACGAAGCTCATTATGAAGGCATAGGCGATTGCGAAGACCGTCGAAAGGACCTGCTGTTTCCTCCAATAAGGACTGTCCGGAAGGTTGGCATCTTCCGGCTCCCCTTCCCCGTGATGTTCTTTTTTCCATAAAAGATCGGCTCTCAGGGAGCATCTCACCATAGCGAGGGAGATGATAGTAAGAAACAGAAGACCTGCGCCGTTACGGATGAAAAGAAAGGGGGCGCTCAACCATGCTTCTTTGCCCTCCGCCGGTGTCGTGATCCACGGAAAGAGCTCCACTCTGCCGAAATAGAGGAGCCAAAAAAGAAGGAACGCGCAGGGGAGGAACGCGCCAAGGGCCTCTGCCGGCCTCTTCAGCGGGCGTCCCCATTTTGCTCCGGTGAGGTTGAGGACCGCGACAAAGAGGATGGCCCCGAAGGAGAGGCCTGTCCAGAAAAGAAAATTGACCAGATAGGCTTGCCAGGCGCGAAGAGGCTCGGACCCGGACACCCCCGCGATGAACGCGGCCGCTCCAATGACAATAAAGGCGATGAAAAGGAGGGTTGACCCGACGGAAAGAGGAAATCCAAAAGGGGCGGCCGGCCTACCAGGTAAGATGGCGCACCTCCTCGGCTCCCGCTTCGGAGAGAAGTACCTTGATTTTACCTTCTTCCCCGGATTCGAAGCTCACCAGGATTCCGAACCGATCTCCCGAGAATCGCGGATCATACCCCGGGTCCGGACGAAGGCGGGGCAGGCGGGCCATGAGGATCCATGAGGCTACGGCGGCGAAGACCGCTCCGAGGACCGTTCCCTCGAAAAAGACTATAACCCACGGTATCCACGGAAGGACCGGCTTTCCACCAGTAATGAGATTAAAGGAAAGGTGCGAGTAGACTGCGAGCCCGAGGGTGGCCAGGCCTCCCAGAATGCCGCCGAGGAGGGTGACGAGCCTTGCCGGGCTCGGACCTGCTGCCATGATCTCCTCCACCTCCGGGAGCCTGATAGGGGTATATACCTTTTCTATCCGGTACTTTTCCCCCTTGAGTCCTTTAAGGGCCGCAATGAAGTCATTCAAATAGACGAAGAGGACGAGAAGTCCTTCTCTATGCGGCATGAGAGCTCTCCTCGGGACGATTCGGCGGTTTCACCTCTGCTTTGACATCGAACATGGAAATCGAAGGCAGAAATTTGACAAAGAGCAGAAAAAGAAAGAAAAAGAGACAGAAAGAGCCGAAGGTGATGGACCAATCTACCCAATTGGGCCAATAGTTTCCCCAGGAGTAGGGGATATAATCCCGTGCCATAGAGCCCACGATGATGACGAACCGCTCGAGCCACATGCCGATATTGATGAGAATTGCGATAATAAAGAGCCACACGGGGTTCCTCCGTATTCTTCTTAGGAAAAAGAACAGGGGCGCCACTGCATTGCAGAAGCACATGATCCAAAAGAGGGGCGAGTAGTACCCTGTGGCCCTGAAGAGGAATGTCTGCCTCTCGAAAATATTGCCCCCATACCAGGCGATGAAGGGCTCGACCACATATGCGTAGGCTACGATGAGGGCCATCAGAATGGAAGTTTTCGCGATCTTCTCCAATGTTTCCACGGTAATGATATTTTCAAAGTGCAAAATTTTCCTCAACGGCACGAGAAGGGTGAGTACCATGGCAAGGCCGGAATGAATTGCCCCCGCGACGAAATAAGGGGGGAAGATGGTGCTGTGGTAGCCCGGTATGATGGCGAGGGCAAAATCCCACGAGACCACGCTGTGGACTGAGATTACCAGGGGGGTGCACAAACCGGCGAGGAGGAGATAGGACATGCCGTAGTGACGCCACTGCCCGTGTGACCCGGACCAGCCCAGGGAAAGAAGGCCGTATATCTTTTTTCGTATTCCCCCCGCATTTTCTCTTACGGTTGCCAAATCGGGTACGAGGCCCGTATACCAGAAGAGAAAGCTGGCCGTCATATAAGTGGATACCGCCAGAAAATCAAAGATGAGGGGAGATTGAAAATCGGGCCAGAGGGTCCGCTGGTTGGGATAGGGGATGATCCAGTAAAAAACCCACGGTCTTCCGAGATGGATAATGGGGAAGAGGGAGGCGATGAAGACGGCGAAGATCGTCATTGCCTCGGCGCTCCGGGAGATGCTTGTCCTCCATTCGGCGCGGAAGAGAAAAAGTATGGCCGATATGAGGGTGCCGGAATGGGCAATCCCGACCCAAAAGACGAAATTGACGAGATATGCACCCCACATTACAGGGGGCCTGTAACCGGCGGAGCCCATTCCCGTCAATATCTGATAGGGCCAGACAATCAGATAGCCGTAGACGACGCCGAGAAAAAGGAAGGCCACCGCAATAAGCCAGAGCCGCCCCGGAGGCGAGAGGGTCCTCAGCACTTCACGGTCTACGTCACTAAACCTCAGTTCTTCCATTCCGCTCCCGATTGCTCTTTACATACGACATTGGGTAATCTTCTGAAGATAGATCACCCCCGGCTTCGTATTCAGCTCTCCCAAGACCTGATACGCCCTGCCCGCGTCCGTAAGCCTTGCCACCCGGCTTGCAGGATCCTTCAGATTTCCGAAAATCAACGCATCGGCAGGGCAGGTCTGGGCACAGGCGGGGGCGAATTCCCCGTCCGCGATGAGCCTGCCTTCCGATCTGGCCTTTATCCTCGCATCATTAATCCGCTGGATGCAGAAGGAGCATTTTTCCATCACCCCTTTGGTCCTTACCGTCACATCCGGGTTCAATTGCCATTCGAGGGGCGCCTCCCGTTTCCAGGTGAACCAGTTGAACCGGCGTGCCTTGTAAGGACAGTTTTGATTGCAGAAACGAGTGCCGATGCAGCGGTTGTATACCTGGTTGTTTATGCCTTCCCTGCTGTGATGCGGCGCAAAGACCGGGCATACGGCCTCGCAGGGCGCCTCATCGCAGTGCTGGCATAACATGGGGAGGAAGCGGATGCGGGGCTCTTCTTCCTCGAAATAGCGCTGGATATGAAGCCAGGCCATGATGCGGCCTTTTATCACCTGGTCCCTGCCCACGATCCCCACGTTGTTCTCCATGTAGCAGGCTGCAACACATGCGCCGCAGCCGATGCACCGGTCGAGGTCCACGGCCATGGCCCAGCGATACGTGTCGTGGAGGTGGGGGGCGTATAAATCACGCGACCCCTTATATCCTTTCTCGAGTGGGAGTATGACCTCAGGCGGGCTCGACCCCTTTTCAACATAATGATCCCAATCCAAAGACCGGGCAATGGCCCTGCCGTGCTGGTCGGAGCTCCCGTCCATATGAGCGAATACCTCCCTTTCACCCGACCGGGCCACGGCCGCCGAAAGCAAAGGTCTTATTATCCCTCCGGCGCTATCGAGACGGTTTCCGAGGAGAAGGGCCGGATTCAGAGTCCCTCCCGTGGCGTATCTGCCGAACCGTGTATGGCCGTGCCCCAAGGGCATGGCAAGCACGTCGGGCATGATTCCGGGAAACAGGTATGCCGGCGCCCTCACCGACGTCCCGCCCGAACTTATGGTGAGCACCTCTCCCTGCGAGATATGGAGCCTCTTTGCCGTGTGAGGGTTGATCTCAACCCACCCACCCCAGGTTATTGCCGTAATGGGATCGGGTAGTTCCTGCAGTACGGGCCTGTTGGCCGAGCGGCCGTCGAAAAACTGAACCATGGGATAAGAGAAAAAGGAAAGTCCATTCCCTGCCGGGACCTGATCCGGACCCGGGATCGGGAGTTTAAGATTTGTAAAAGAGGGGCGGGAAGCAGGCTTTTTCGCCGGTCCTTCGTGTTCATCCCATGAGCCGCCCTGTCGCAGGGCCGTCTCCCAGGCCTTCTGCCTCTCATTGCCTTCCTTTTCGCCGTCCCTGGAATCCCATGAGTTTCGGAGGACCTCATAAAAATCTTTCTCCGGAAACGCCGTCGTTCCCCTGAAAGCTTTTCCCAGGGAAAGGAGGATATCCCCCGGGGTCTTCGTGTCGAACACGGGACCGGTCACGGGCTGAATGAGGCCGCGGATGCCGCGCTCCGGCTCCCAATCGCCCCAGGACTCGAGAAAGGTATGGGTGGGCAGAATGAGATGGGCCAATCGGCTTGTCTCGTCGGGGAAGCTCCCCATGGTCACTACGAAAGGGACCTTCTTGACCGATTCTTCGAATCCCCAATCCCGGGGAAGGTGAAACGAAGGGTTTGCCCTGAGAATGAAGAGGAGGCGGACCTTTCCCTCCCTCATGGCCCCTATCCGGGCTTTTATTTCCCCTGCGGCTGCCGTGGCGGAAAGGGCTTGAGCACGAGAAAAATCGATCGTCTCGGCGCTTCCCGCGACGAGGCTGGAAAGGAGGTGTGCTGCCCGGGCTGTCTCCAGGGCCAGTCCGTCCTGGTATCCCGTACCTTCCGCAATTATGAGGGGTCTTTCAGCTTTCATGAATGATGCGCAGATGGAGTCGATAACCTCCTTCTTCACCCCCGACTTCTTTTGCACATAGGCAGGGGTAAAGGGGGCCACGAGATTTTTAAGCCGGGCCGCATCGTCTCTGCTCAGAGCCGGTGCATAGTCCAGTTCCAAAAGGGAATGGACGACGGCAAAGGCGACCACCCACTGGCTGCCCGGTCCGGCAGGTATCCAATGGTCGGCATTCGCGGCGGTAATGTTGATTCTCGGACCGACGTAATAGAAGGGGTGTTTGCCGTGCTCCCCCGGCTCCCGAAATTTGGAGAACTGACGGGCGAAGCGCACATTCGAAACCCACGTCTCGAGGAAATCGGCTCCAAAGGAGAGAAGGAAATCGGCCTTGTCGATCCGATAGGAAGGGATGGCGCCTGTGCCGAAGATTTCAGCCGATGCACGTCTCAGGGGCTCGTACGCCAGAGGTTCATACATGAGATGGTTCGATGGTCCCATGGATGCAAGGAATCGGTTGACCATCCGGAGCTCGGAGCCCGTGGTGAGATCGCTCAGGAAAAGGATTTCTCCCCGGGGTCCGGGAAGCGATGACGGCGCGAGTGCGGCGAGGACCATTTTCTGCCCTTCCTCCCACGACACCGGGACCTGGGTGCCGTCGGAGAGTCGTCTCGCCGGTCCTGTGAAGCGGTCGGGGTTGTAGACGCCCTGAACCGATGCCTGGCCTCTTGCACAGAGTCTCCCGCTATTTACGGGATGGAGAGGGTTGCCTTCCACCTTGATAACCCTGCCGTCCCTGTTCTTCGCGACCATACCGCAGCCTGCCGGGCATTCACGGCAGGTCGTGGCATACCAGGATGCCTCTCCCGGTACGATGTCTTCGGGCGCGGCAACGTATGGAATGAGTGTGCGGTTTGCATCGGAGCACCCGGATACCATGGCGGTGATACCCGTAAGCCCCGCTGTTTTTAGGAACTGACGGCGGGATACTTTCAATTTTCACTCTTTCCTGAAGATTTTGCTGCGTGTTAAAAAAAAATAATCACCGACGCGAGGTCGCGCAAGACATCCCATATCCACCGTGCCCGGGTTCTCCATTGGATTAAAGGAATTATGGAATTATTTTAGCTTCGCTCTTTTTTGCCGATAACAATTCGAGAAGGGTGGAAATCGTCAAACCGATGAGAAACTGGATTTATTACGGGAATCATACCGAGGCACAGGGGTCGCATCCTCTAAAAACTGCCGGGGTCGCGACCGCGCGCATTTTCAAGTCCCAAATCCAAAAGAATATGGAGATGATCAAGAGGGAGACCTGCCACGCCCAGGGGTTCATGGAAGTCCTTATGAAGCAGAGAAATAGCGGGGAAAGATGGACCAAAGAGGAGAAAGCTCTTATGAAACGCTGCCTCAGGCGATTTGCCGTGTATGTGCCTGTCATGGCCGTCTTCCTCCTTCCTTTCGGGATGGTTTTTCTGCCCGTACTGGCGGAGATCCTGGACCGCAGGCACGACAGGCGCGGCTCAGATCAATAATACCCGCCTCTTCCGGAGCTGTCGATACATATCTCTCTCGAGTCCTCGTCATCATAACAGGCCGTACAATTCCCATGGCAATCGCCATAGAGCATATTACAATAGGAGGCCGCCCTTCTCGCGTCATAGATGTCTACCGTGCCCAGGTACTGATTATCAGCCCTTTCACCTGCATAGCAGAAAACCTGGATCTCCGTCGGTCCCCAGTCTGCTGCTCCACTTCCCGCGAGAGAGACCAATCCGATGAGGGCCAGCGAGACCCCCCACACAAATTTTCGAGCCATATTTCACCTCTCCGGCCTTATCATTGCCCCTCGGCTCCGGCAAAGCCTTTCAGTTTTTAATGCATCCATTATAGACCTCCATTTCTAAATTATACTGCGCCCCCATGTCCCCTGCCAACTGCTCTTTTCGCCCGACCTCTTCCATAAGCAGGTTGTACCCGGTGATCCTCTCGCGATAATCTCCGGTTGTCCTCGCAACCATGGTCTCCTCTTTCCTTGCCTGGGAGAGAAGCAGTTTCCTTCGGTTTTCGATGTCGGTCTTCAAGGACTTGAGCTGATCCCTGCCGGCGGCTATCTCCGTTCGGAGGGCTTCTGCGCGAGAATCGAGAAAGCCGTTCGGCTTGAGACAGGGCAAAGAGCCCCTGTCCGCAGGCAATGAACGAACAAGCCCGTCCCGGGTCTGGGGGGCCGGTTTTCCAAACACCTGGACCGCCACCCACACAATTTCGCCGTTGAGCCTGCCTTTTCCCACGGCGGCCCCGATCTCTTCAATATCCCTTGAAAGGATGTTTTTACGGTGCCCCGGACTCTGGAGCCATCCCCGGACCACTCTTTCGTCGTCACCGAAAGCGCCTTTCGCGATATTTTCCGCGAGAACCCGGTATCGGTACCCTATTGTTTTGGCGGTCTCCGCCACACCCTCACGGGACGGCGAGACGTGGGCAAAGTACTGTTTTTGGAGCATATCATTGACCCGTTCGGCGGCGATTATATCGAGCCGGCGGTTCTCGGTCAGGGGCAGGAGCATCTGCTGGACCCTGGCCTCATTGGTCCAAAGTATGATCCTTTGACGGGTGAGCACCGGCTCCGGAGCCTCGGGTGAGGGAAAGGATGCCACGAGTGCAGGGAGAGTCTCAGGACGATAGGCTGTGGGGGACGCCCCTTTGACCGTTTTACCCATCACGGAAGGAAAGGGAAGGAAATTGAGGACCGTGGGATTGTCTCTCATCAGGGCGATTACCAGAAGGGCCAGGAAGAGGAGGGGTAGAATTAAATGACCCCAGGCGCGGCCGATCTTCTTTGCCGAAGGTGGAAAAACTGCAGACGCAGGCTGCCAGTTGTCCTGCAATCCCTGCCTGACCAATGCGTTTTCCGGGATGCGGCCTCGCGCGAGGAGTCTTCTCATCTCCTCTTTTGAATGAGGTCCCTTCACGAGGTCAAGTCCGTCCTCTCGTATCCGGTAATACCACCCCGACCCTTCCTCAGAGGCAGGACGGGCCTGTGTGCCGACGGACCCGGGCCCCGGCGTCACCTCGTCCTCCTCGTGACCCGCCGCAAGGATTCAGCGCGTCGCGCGAATGGATAATAGGGGCTCCATGGAGCGGATGTCTCATTATTTGCCATGATGATTCCTTACTATATTATCAGTATTTTCTCTGAATAGAGATTTGCATCAAGAAGCGTCATGGAGTCCAGTCTGATCGACCGGACGATCCTTGACAAACCCCTCGGAAGGTCGAACATTTCACATATCATCCGGCCGGGAGAGACGCCGGTAACCTGTGGGGAGGCTAAGAATGGCGGAAAAGACGAAGCGTGAAAAAATTCGATTATGTCCCTATTGCAAGACTACACCGGAGGACAAAGATGAAAAAAGCTGCCCGGCGTGCGGCGTCGACCTTCTTACCCATTGCCCCAGTTGCCGTGCCATTTTAGAAGAGAACGGAGACGCGAGGGAATGCAGGGCATGCGGCTTCAAATTTGAAGAAGAATAGAGATTTGTGCTCTATGGACCCAAGGCTGCATAAATTTCCCCTATGGGAAATATTTTCCTACCTCCATCAAAGATCGTCAGGGAATCGGCGGCCGCAAAACAGAGGCCGGTAACGGATCCGGCACGATCCTCTTCCGCGGGAATGGAAACGGCATGGCTATTGCATTTTCTGGGTGCAATAACCCCTCAGCGCGGGTTCACGAAGGACGTTGGGAAGCTTCTTTTTTCGTTCTCGAGGTCCGGTGTTGAAAGAAAGGAGGCAACAAGTGGTAAGCGGGATTAATGGAGCAGGGGGTTCCATGTACCTGGCACAGATACGGCAGGCGGCGATGAACCTTCAGACAACCGGAGGCTCGAGTCTCGTCAACACAACAAAGGCGCAATACGCGTCAAAGACTCGCGAGCTCCCTTTGGGTCAGGTTTTCGGCAAGATAGACACAAATGGGGATGGGGTCGTAAGCAAGGAGGAGTTCGACCAGGTCAAGTCGACCACCGACAAAGAGGTCGCACAGGCCCTCTCGAGCCTGAAAACAGGCTCTACGGCATCGTTTGTAAGCATGCTCCAGGGGGCCAACCAGGCGACCACCGGGGCATCGGGGACGGCAGCGCAGGACGACGCTCTCTCTTCCGACCGGCTCTTCGGCAATATCGATGCCGATGGAGACGGGGTAATCACACGGGATGAATTTCAAAACCTGGGCTCGGCGCTTCGGTCCGGCGGGGTCTCGGGCGGACAGACCGCGGCTGCCTCGTCCGCTACCGGTTCTATTCCGACTTCGTCCATGAAAAGCAGCGCCACCAATCCTCTGGCGGCCCAGCAGAACGCGGTGATAGGCGCGGCCTCCCAAACGAGAGCCCTTATGGAGCAGGCCATGACACAGTATAAACAGCTTGCCCAAACCGGGGGAATCACGGGGAGCATGGGCCATTATCTCTTCACGGGATAGGGCGGTTATTGGATTCGCACGATATCGGAGCTCACGAGGCCCTGAAGCCGGAAGCCCATCCGGTCCAGGGCCTTCTCTTCATGGGATACTATTGAGTCCATGGGTGCATCAGAGGAAAAACTCTCTTACCTGGGGACACATTTCTTCCGGGACCACGACGCTTACCGGCTCTCCGAGGAGGGCCTGGAAAAAATTGAGGTCCGACGCGTAGTCGCGGAGGTTGAGAAAGGTTCGCGGCACGATCCGGAAATGGGAAGAGAAAAAGCCCTGATTCGACGGCCCGAAGAAGAGAGAGGCGTTGAAGCTGTCTATCCCTTTATGCATGAAATAGCGGAATACCCTGAGCAGCCCTTCCACGAGAGCGCCGAGATCCTTCCCGGTAAAATCATCTATTGAATACACTTCCGGGAATAGAGCGAGAACTTCACCGAGAAGCCCGTGAGACACAAAGGGGGTGATCCAGATGGAATCTCCGGCTCTCCCTATATACCGGCTTTGCAGTCTCTCTTCCTCTCTCCCCAGCTCATGCCAATAATTTAACCCTTTGCTGTCCAGGAAGAGCTTCGAGGCGTTCAACTCGTCCATGTATTGGTTTCCCGGGTGGGCTGATGCAAAATACTGCTGGTGGGGGTGTACCAGACCTCCCCCGGAGGGAGGCATATAGTTCCATGTCATGACGTGATAAGGCAGGGACGGCTCTCGTGACGCGATGGTGCGAAGAAAATCGAGACCGGTCGAAAAGGCGTCCTCAAGCCGGGAAGAGGTCAAATCTCCGAGTGGCACCACATGGTCGTCCGCCATTATGACCACTCCGTTATAAATGTCGTAGGGAAAGAGATTCGGGATGAGGAGGGCTTCGTTTTTACCGGGTCTTCTCTCTCGGAGGACCCCTTCCGGAAATTGGGGGGTATATTTCTGCCTGTTTTCAGGGCAAAAGGGGCAGAACCCCTTCACCTGGGCCGTTCTGTACGCGTCGAGGGGGAGCCGGGGCGGAGTTACGGCGCCGAAATGGGAAATATGACCCGTCCTTCCGGTGAGTGGATCGAGACGCACCTCAAAGGGCGCGCGGGTAGGTGCGAAGCCTTTTCTCGGATCGAGAAAAGTGCTTTCGTATTCCTTTCTCTCGAACTGTATGGAAGACGGCATTGTCCATCCCTCCCTCATCTTATTTTTGAAACGCCAACACTATAACAGACTTTTTGCAACTCTTCACCATTTTAACAGCCCGCCCCTCCATCTTTGTTTTATGGATTATGAGAGCTCCCTGATTTATACTTATGAATAAAGACAATCGAGGGTAAAGAATACAATGGACGAAAAAGAGACGGACCGGAAGATTGTCGCCCGGGGAAAAGAGTTGTTCCGGATCATGGAGGGGCGAAAGCCTTCGCTCTTTGACGAAAGCCGTTGGGTCGGAATGATGATGGCATGGTCCTTCAGGCACGGCGATATTCGGACCGGGATGCTCCGCTTCGTGGATGTCTTCCCCTCCCTTGTCACTCCCCGGCTCCTCGCGGAGCATGTGAAAGGGTATTTCGGCAAAGACGTCAGCTCCATGCCTGCACCCCTTCGCATCTCCGTGCGGGCCGCTTCCCATGGGGGCCGGTTCAGCGCCGCCATTTTGAGTGCAATTGTCCGAATCGGCATTCAAAAGATGGGCAGACAGTTTATTGTGGGCGACACGATTGCGCGCACCCTCAGGGGGCTTGCGGCGGTAAGGCGCTCCGGATGCGCCTTTTCGGTAGATATCCTCGGGGAGGCGGTCCTTTCGGAGCACGAGGCGGTCCTCTATGAAAACCGGTATCAAGACCTCCTCACCACCCTGAGGCGGGCGGAAGCCTCGTGGAAACCTATCGAAGGGCAAGGGACCTCCCTCGACTGGGGATATGCGCCGAAGATCGCCCTCTCCATCAAACCGAGCGCCCTTTACTCTCAAGCGAAGCCCCAGGATTTTGACGGTTCCGTCGAGGCCATTCTCCGCCGGCTGAAGCCTTTTTACGAAAAAGTAATAGAGGCAGGAGCTTTCCTGACGATCGACATGGAGTCTTATAGGCTCAAGGATATGACGATAGAGGTTTTCAGGAGATTGCGTCGGGATTATGCCTCCTATCCCTATCTGTCCATAGTACTGCAGGCATATCTCAAGGAGACGGAACGAGACCTGGAGAGCCTCCTCGAATGGAGTAAAAGTCTCGGGCTCCCCATAGCCGTGCGGCTGGTGAAAGGGGCATACTGGGACCATGAGGTCATGAGGGCGAAGCAAAACGGATGGGACATTCCCGTGTATACAGGAAAGGCCGAAACCGACGCGGCTTTCGAGCGCCACGCACGTACGATACTTCAGAACCATGAGATTGCCTATCTCGGGTGTGCCTCCCACAATATCCGCTCTATCGCGGCAGCGATGGAGACGGCGGATCGATTGGGCGTGCCCCGGGACCGGTACGAATTTCAGGTCCTCTACGGGATGGCGGAACCGGTGCGGGAGGCCCTTCTTAAGACTGCGGGACGGGTCCGTCTCTATTGTCCGTCAGGAGAAATTGTTCCCGGCGTGGCATATCTGGTACGGCGCCTTCTGGAGAATACGGCAAACCAGAGTTTTCTCCGTCTCATGTTCGGCGAGAAGGCTGAAGTGGGGGAGCTTCTCAGGGATCCCCGCTCCATTGGGAGTAAAGGTCGCAAAGAAGCATCCGATGCGATGGAGAGCGAAAGGCCGCATGACGGGGAAAGCCCTGTTGCCGCGCCTTTCAGGAACGAGCCGTCAACCGAGTTTGCCTCTCAAAAGGACCGCGAGCTTTTCGCCCGGGCTCTTGTATCGGTAAGGAATAAATTGGGAGCTGCCTGTCCCCTTTATATCAATGGAAAAGATCGGATCACCCCCGATACCCTTCCCAGTCTCAATCCGGCCGATTCCCGGGAAGTGATCGCCCATGTATGCCAAGGCGGAAATGAGGAGGCTGAAGAAGCAATCGGGGCTGCTGTAGCTGCTTTCGGCGGCTGGCGGGACATGCCGTACGAGGAGAGGGCAGCGTTTCTCCTGAGGGCCGCCTCCTCTTTTCGGACCCGAAAGTTCGAACTTGCCGCATGGCAGGTCCTCGAGATCGGCAAACAATGGGATCAGGCATACGGGGACGTGAGCGAGGCCATAGATTTCATGGAGTACTATGCCCGGGAGATGATACGCTTCGGCGCGCCCCGCCGGCTTCCATCGCCTCCGGGAGAGCTGAACCATTCCTTCTATGAGCCGAGAGGTGTGGCGGTGGTCATCGCCCCATGGAATTTTCCTCTCGCCATCAGCTGCGGCATGGTCTCCGCGGCGGTGGTCACAGGCAATACGGTAGTATACAAACCGTCTCCTCTCACCCCCGTGACCGGGCGCCTTCTCGTGGAGGCATTCCAGGAAGCGGGACTTCCTCCGGGTGTATTCAATTTTATCCCGGGCCGTGCGGAAGTGATTGCCTCGTGCCTTACCGATCATCCCGCAGTACGTACCATTGCTTTCACGGGTTCCACAAATACAGGGCTCGGCATAATAGAAAGAGCGGCGATCCTGCGTCCCGGTCAGGAGGGCGTGAAGAAAGTCATTTGCGAAATGGGGGGTAAAAACGGGATAATTATCGATGAGGATGCGGACCTCGATGAGGCCGTCCCTGCAATCATTCATTCCGCCTTCGGTTTTCAGGGACAGAAATGCTCATCCTGCTCCCGGGTAATAGCCCTCGCCTCCGTGTATGACACACTTGTGGAGCGGCTCATTGGCGCGGCCCGCTCTTTGAGGATAGGCCCTGCCGAGAATCCGGCTTGTTTCATGGGACCCGTTGCCGACGAATTGAGCTGCGCGAGAATTATGGATTATATAAAAATTGCGGAGAAGGAAGGAACCATACTCTATTCCGGGAGGGTCCCGGCGGGAGGCAATTATGTGCCTCTTACGATCGTAGGAGATATACATCCCGGACACACCATTGCCCAGGAGGAGATATTCGGACCCGTCCTTGCCCTCATGAAGGTAAAAACCTTCGAGAAGGCCCTCGAATGGGCAAACTCGGCCAGGTTCGCCCTTACGGGGGGCGTATTCAGCCGTGACCCCGCGCACCTGGAAGAGGCGCGGCTACGTTTCAAGGTAGGGAACCTCTATCTGAATCGCTCTATTACGGGCGCACTTGTGGAACGCCAGCCTTTTGGAGGCCTGAAGCTTTCGGGGCTTGGGACCAAGGCAGGAGGGCCGGATTACCTCCTCCATTTTATGGATCCCAGGGTGGTAACGGAAAACACGGCTCGCCGCGGCTTCTCCCCGGATATTTCTTAAGGCGGCGATGAAGTCCCCTCTATACCCGGCATATTGGCCGAACCTAGTGATAAGGAGAGAAGAATCATATGAAAAAAGAGAGCCCCATCGCCCTGTTCGCGATTACCCTGTTTGCCTTTGCCGCCTGCGGCTGCGGGGGCCTTCATGTCAATATAGGCGCCGAATCGAAGAAAGAGCCCCTGAAGGAATATGTGCTCCAGGGGAAGGAAGGCGACAAGGTCCTTGTGGTTCCCATACGGGGGTTCTTATCCGACGCCCCGAAAAAAGGTCTTCTCCATGACCGGCAAAGCGTGGTGGAGGAAGTGGTGGCCCAGCTTAGGCTTGCCGAAAAGGATGAAAGAATAAAGGCGCTGGTACTCGAAATCGACTCGCCGGGCGGATCGGTGACGGCGAGCGACATCTTGTACCGGGAGATCACGGACTACAAAGAGCGTACGAAATCAGCGGTGGTGGCGGTGCTTATGGACGTCGCTGCCTCCGGCGGCTATTATATCGCACTGGCCGCGGACAGGATCGTCGCCCATCCCACTACCATTACAGGATCGGTGGGAGTGGTATTCATCTCTCCCAAGGTGGAAGGACTTATGGGTAAGCTCGGGGTAACCGTCGACGTCAGTAAATCGGGAAAAGAGAAAGATATGGCCTCCCCTTTTCGTCCCGCCACCCTTGAGGAGACAAAGATCTTGCAGAGCCTTACGGACAGCCTAGGGGCCAGGTTCGTCGACCTGACCGTCGCGAGACGGAACATCGACCCTGCGGTCCGGGCCGAAATCGCGGGGGCACGGATCTATCTCGCAGAAGACGCGCTACGGCTAAGGCTCATCGACCGGATAGGGTATGTGAAAAATGGCATCGCCGAGGCACGGGGGCTGGCGGGCCTTCCTCAGGACGCGAAAATCATCGCCTACCGCCGGGCAAAATATCCCAATGACAATGTCTATAATACCTCCTCTTCCAGCGGGACCGGTGAGGTCCTTTCCCTGGCGGAGATGAGCCTTTCCGAATTCATCCCTTCCCTCCGATCGGGGTTTTATTACCTGTGGGCGCCGGGCATAGGGGAGAGACAGTAGGCGCTTCGGGAAGGGGAAAAGGGGTGGGGAAAGTCTCGGCCGTCGGTTAAAAAAAGGTGGCCACGGTCAGGACGTAGAGGGCGCCGAGAATCACCGGCCAGTAAAGGAGCTTCGATATCAGATTCTCTTTGTACTGGACGTGAAATTTTGTGCTTCCCGTAACGAAAAGAATGGAGCTTATGGGCACCCATAGGAGGGCGACATACATGGTGAGGTAAAAATATTCAAGGTAGAAGATCTCCTGGGTCGGAATCCTTCCCCTGGTGCTGATATGGGCAAAGATGAGGACGAAAAACATGGAGCCCACAAATACCAGATTTTCACCGATGTCCATGGAGAATTTCCTCGACATCCTCTCTTCCGTCGAGATGAACATGACGGCAAAGAGGAGGAGCGCCACGATGATGAGGGGCGTCATGTTACGTATGAAGGCATCCATCAGATTTCGCACGATGGCGACATTGAAATAGAGCTCCGGGATCATATCCCTGCCCAGGTAATTTTTGATTCCGAAATTGGTATCGTAATCTTTCGACACCAGCTCGAAAAAGGTCCGTTCGATCTTCCAGTCCGGTAAATCGAAAGTCTTTTCCAGCCCCGGACGGAAACCCGGGTTCATGAGTTTATAAGAGTCGAGATCGGGCACGAGCACCGTATTCCTGCCGATCTCCTTCGGGGCGAGCCGTATCCGGATAACCTCGTGGTCAACAGGATATTTCGAATAATCGAAATGCTGGTAAAGGGTTCCGGAAAAGTGCCATCCTAAGACATTCATATCATCCAATTTACGGGAGTATATCTCCTTCACCCTCACTTCGTCGACTGCATCAGGAAGGACAAAGCCCATGGCGTACTCCCTGTCGAGATTGGACGGATATTTTTGCCAGATATAGCCGTTTACCGCCAGCTTATTCGCACCGGAGAACTCCATGGAATGGATAAACATGCCTGTCGGCACGTAAAGAGGCCTATTCGCCCTGGTTTCCCGTGAGTTTAGATCGTAGGAGTTGGTGAAGTTGAGGAGGCTGGCACGGCTCACTATCTTCGGCCCCTGAGACTTGAGGTCCGTATCATAGGAGAGGGCAAGGTGCCACAGGCATCCTATCCCTGCCACAAAAATCAGGGATGAGACGAAACAGGCCACCCATAGCTTACCCTCGATACCTTTCTGGACGCCGCAAACAAGGCAGAGAAGAGTGAGAAGGAATACGATGGAGAGGGTTACGATACGTATCAACTTATGCCTGAGCACGTCGAGGTCGATTGGTATATCATCCTTGATGAAGGTAGTATGGATAGACCAGCTCGCCGAAGGGATGGGCCTGTAAAGGAGCCACGAGAGCTGTCCTGTCGTCGTGCTCTTATGATCCATAATCCCCGATTCTCCTCTCACTGTCCTCTCCGCGGCGATGAACCTGTCCCTGTCGTGAAAGGTCTTGCTTACATCCCAGACTGTTTTTCTATTCCTTACGAATTCGTAGTTGGGATGGTACAGGTACACACCCTGTTTAGACATGATCGCACTATATCCACCGGAGCCGAGATCAATCGATTCGACTATCTTCTTTATTTGAGTGAGTGAGATGTCGAGGGCGACCACGCCTCCGAATACCTGTTTTTTCGTCACCGGGTCTGTTTTTGAAAAAGGCACTGAATAGGTGGTCATGAGGGTGGCGCCGGCGGTGCCGAAATAGGGTTCGATCCACAAGGCGCCCTGATTCATGGGAAGAGAGAACCACTCATGTTCAGGTAAGGTGTAATCGTAATAGGACTCAATCCGGCTGAGCTCGGGAGCGGTTTCTCTCCTCGAATAATAGGGCGCATGGAGCCTGACCTCTTTTTTATACGCATAGGGCGCATATGCAACGCCGAGGCCGTGAATATGGGGGTCCCCCTCGACAATCGTTTTTATCTTACCCAGGATCTCATGGTCGTCATATTTCCCCATATCGTTTAATTCCGTAGCGAGGAGATGGGCGACGCGCATATACTTCTTAAATGTGTCGTCTATTTTCCGGGCCGCTTTGTCCGTATTGTCGACGGCACGCCCTTTTGTAAGGGCCGTGATATGCGAGGTATAGGCAAGGTGGTCATGGAGGAGAAGAAGGGTCCCGAAGAGACTGGCGGCGGCGACAAGGGAGAGAGACCAGCCGAGAATGCGTTCAACCCGGCTCCTCTTTTTGATTTTTGTCTTCTCGTGAATTCCCATAAAATATTTTAAGCCACTCATTTTATTACAGACTCATGAAGATTACAAGCAATTCATCGTTAACGGAGGCGACGGATGAATAGAGCACGGATTGTGACGTGCTTCAGGAGAAAGGGTCCCTCCGTCTTTACCGCAAAGCTTCTCGCCACAAGGAGAGATCACTTTGACCCCGGAGCAAAATATGCTATTATTTGACCGGGTGTAAGGATTATCAACGCGCCCCGGTGATTGCAGGCGCTGAATGGGCTCTGCTGAACCAGGTACATGATAGCACGAAAATAAAACCGGCACGGTTTTAAAGAAGGAATGAGGTGAACCATGGGAAAAGTGACGTGTCCCGTTTCAGGGGAAAAATGTGTGGAGTGCGGGGTATACAGGGCCCGGCACATCCACTGTTCGTTTTTCAAGAGAAATATCGAAATAGATTACAGCCAGGAGGAAATCCTGCAGCGACGCAGGCAGATGGAGGATGAATTAACCGCGGAAGGAGTCTGGGACATAGAGAGGCAACCCAAGAAGAGCCGTTAATCTTTCATATCACCGCCTCTCAAGGAAAGAGACAATGAATCGCGCATTTCTTGCGACCCACCGATTTCAGGATTATATTCTCTTTTAAGGAGAGGCATGGAAACCGACTCAGGATTACTTCGATTCATGCTCGATCCGGCACATTACCCGGATCCTTCTTTTCAAATCACCCATCTCGAGACCCACATATCCCACGTTTTTCTGTGCGACCACTTCGTCTATAAGATCAAGAAACCCGTTGCTTTCGGTTTTCTCGATTTCACCTCCCTCTCGAAACGCCATTTCTTCTGCCGTCAGGAGGTCAAGCTCAATTCGCGCCTTGCAGGCGACACCTATCTCGGCGTAGTCCCTATTTATCAAAAGGGAGAGGAATATTCTTTCTCGGAACCTGCAGGGGGCCGCATTGCCGAGTATGCCGTGAAGATGAGGAAAATCCCGATGGAGTGCCTCCTTTACAGCCTTATAGAGCAAGGCAGGCCGCTCTTCGGCAGGCTTGGTCCCGTGGGCCGCACCCTTGCCGGTTTCCACCGGGGGGCGCGGGTATATAAGGGGGTGAGATACGGCGGCCTCGAGGCTATCCGGAAGGCGGCGGAAGAGAATTTTGCTCAAATCGATTCATATCGCGGAGAGACCATTGAAGACCGGTTGTTCGAACAGCTCATCTCTTACACCAGGGGGTTTCTCGCGGAAAAGAAAGAGTACCTTGAAACGAGAAGGAGTCAAGGATACGTAAGAGAAGGCCATGGCGACCTCCACACCCAGCACATCTGCCTCTCCGATCCACCCATCATTTTCGATTGTATCGAATTTAATGAATCTTTCAGAATTATCGATGTCCTGGAGGATATTGCCTTTCTTTTCATGGATATGGAGTACCGGGCCAGGTTCGACCTTTCATCCGCCTTTTATAAGACCTATTTTACCGATAACCGGGAGTCGATGGATGATGAGCTTTTGCGATTTTACAAAATCTATAGAGCTGTAGTGAGGGGGAAAGTGGAGGGGTTCAGGGCCCGCGGGCTGACTGATGGAGGGGAGAAAGAGAAGAGCCTCAGGGACGCCGGGGAATATTTCCATCTCGCTGAATATTATTTGAATTTTGATAAGAGGCCCTTTAACCCCGTAATCTTCATGGGCCTTTCAGGAGCCGGGAAATCGGCTATCGCCCGCGATTTTTCGAACGACCGGATTATACTGAGATCGGACGAGATAAGGAAAGGCATGGAAGGTTTGGGCCCGGAAGAGCACCGATACACCGGGTATGGAGAGGGTATATATTCGGAGACCCTTACGAGGGATGTGTACTGCGCGTTGCTGGAGGAAACAGGTCGTCACGTGCAGGCGGGAAGGAAGGTGGTGGTGGATGCCACCTTTCTTAAAAAGAACCAGCGGAGAAACTTCTATGAGATGTGCATGGCGGAGGGCTTTAATCCGTTCTTCGTTCACTGTTTTGCGAAAGAAGCGATACTCAGGGACAGGATCGCAAGGAGGATGGAAGAGGGAAAAGACGCGTCCGATGCCCATGCAGGGATTCTCGAGCAGCAGATGCGGGATATGGAAGAGCCCGTGGAGCTCCCCTATTACAGAATGCTGCGGCTCAACACGGAAGAGAAGCTTCACGATATTATCAAAGCCCTGAAGCAGTTCCTTTGAAAGCGGGCAAATAGACAATCAAGGAGACAAAAATGGAAAGATATGAGACCCTTACTGCCGAAGCCTTCCATTTCATGAAAAGCCGTGTAATCCTCACCGCGGCAGAGCTCGATCTCTTTACGTGCCTCGACAGGCAGCCTTCAACCGCAATCGAGCTGGCCCGCAGCTTAACCCTTGATCAGAGGGCCCTCACGAGGACCCTCGATTATCTCGCGGCCCTTGGCCTCCTCTCCAGGGAAGAGGATCGATACCGGCTCACCGATACCGGCGCCTATCTCTCCTCCCGCCATGAGGAGACCATCCTGCCCATGATCCTTCACCTGGTGAGGTTGTGGCAGAGCTGGAGCCGCCTCACGGATACGGTACGGGAAGGAAGTCCGGTGAAAAGGGAGCAGGAGAAGATGGACGAACAAAGCAGGGCGGCTTTCATAGGCGCCATGCATGTAATCGGAAGGGACCTTTCCACGGAGATAGCGGACAGCTATGATCTTGCGCCTTACAAGATGCTTCTCGACGTGGGCGGCGCTTCGGGAACTTATACTGCCGCGTTCTTAAGGAAGAACCCCGGAATGAAAGCGACGATTTTCGATCTTGCGCCGGTTATTCCGCTGGCCCGGGAAAGGATGGCGGCGGAGGGGTTCCATGAGCGTGTCTCATTCGAAACGGGTGATTACCTGCAGGATGATCTGCCGAAAGGTTTTGACCTGGCCCTTCTCTCGGCGATCATCCACCAGAACAGTCAGGAAGAGAACGTCCGCCTTTACAGGAATGTCCATAGCGCCCTCATTCCCGGAGGAGTCCTCCTCATAAGGGACCACATCATGGATGAAACCAGGACCACGCCGGCTTCAGGGGCCCTGTTCGCGCTTAATATGCTCGTCAATACCCCGGAAGGCGACACCTACACTTTCGATGAAGTAAAGACGACTCTTGAAAAAGCGGGCTTCGGCCAGGTAAAAATCGTGAGATCGGGCGACAGGATGGACTGCCTTGTAGAGGCGCGCAGACCTGCATGAGCTGCGCCGTCTGCAAAACGGTAATTGTTGGGGGGTCCCTATGGCGAAGGTAATGATTGAGGAGACCAGCTATGAAATGGTGAGAGAGGCGATAGATAGAGTCTTCAGCCTTTTCCCTCTCGTCTGCACGGGCAAGAAGGTGCTTCTCAAACCGAACGTGCTTCGCGGCTCGACCCCCGACGAAGGCATCACCACCCACCCGGCGGTGCTGCGCGCAGTGGTGGAGAGGGTGGAGGCGATGTCCCCCAAAATGTTAATCGTGGGAGACAATCCGGGCATTTTCTGTTATGGGGCCAACGAGGATAGTTTTGCCCGGACCGGACTTTTAGAGGCCGCGAAGGGTCACTATATGAATATCGGCAATGAGTCCGAGAAAATGGCATTCAACCCCGATTTTCTACCCGAAGTAAGCGTCTCGCTCATTGTGAAGGAAGCTGACATCATCATCAGCCTGCCCAAATTCAAGACCCACGGTTTGACTGTAATGACGGGGGCGATCAAGAACAGCTACGGGTTTCTGCCGGGCGCACAGAAAGCAAGGCTCCACAAGGAGGCGGGTTCAGCGGTCCGCTTCCATGAAATGATAGTGGACGTCTTCCGTATCCGGGTGCCGGACCTTTTCATTATGGACGCCATAGTGGGTATGGAGGGCAGTGGCCCTGCCTCGCCCGATCTCCGCGACATAGGCCTCCTGCTGGCCTCCGATAACGCCGTGGCGATGGATGGAGTGGTAGCCTTCATGATGGGATGCGATCCAGGTCGCCTGAGATTTCTTCAAAAAGCAAAGGAGGAGGGTCTCGGGGACTATGATTTGAACACAATTGAAATTATAGGTCGCCTCCGCCGGATTCCCGGTTTCAAGCTGCCCCCTTTGGGCGGGGAGGCGATACTCGACAATGAAGGCATGATGGAGGTGCTCCTCAGCAAGACCGTTCTCAAGCCTTCGGCCGACCCTGAATGGTGTACGGGCTGCGGCGCCTGTGTGAACCAGTGCCCTGTATCCGCCCTTTCGATGGTGGAGTCTGTTCCGGTCGTGGACGGGAATGCCTGCATCGCCTGCTTTTGTTGCCAGGAAGTCTGCCCCGAGAAGGCGATCACTTTAAAATAGTCTATTTCGTGCGGAAAAGCCGGACGTACTCTCCGTACCCTTCTTTCTCAAGGTCCTCCCTGGGAACGAAGCGCAATGCAGCCGAATTCATGCAATACCTGAGACCCGTCGGGGGCGGTCCATCCGGAAAAACATGGCCGAGATGCGAATCGCCATGGGCGCTCCTGACTTCGGTCCGTTTCGTGAAAAAACTCCTATCCTCTTTCTCCACGATATTTCCGGGTTCAAGGGGCCTTGTGAAGCTCGGCCAGCCGGTGCCCGAGTCGAATTTGTCGAGAGAGCTGTATAGGGGCTCCCCTGAGACTACATCGACATATATGCCTTCCCTGTGGTTACCGTCATATTCGTTTTTAAAAGGAGGCTCGGTCCCCTTCTTTTGAGTAACCTTGTATTGCATCGGCGTAAGCATTTTCTTGAGGGCGGCGTCGTCAGGCTTTTTGAAATGCCTCCAATCGGTGTGGCCACGGGTCTGCATATTGCCTCCCTCATGTACTGTCGGTGTGGACCCCGAGGGTGCGTCTTTTCCCGCGCTCCATGCAAAGGGAATTAGGCACAGGAACAGGGGAATGAGAATGCAAAAGACCACCCCCATTATCTTTGCCGCCGATTGGCGATAAATTTTCATACCTAAAATCTATACACTGGAAACGATATGTCAACCGGCCCTTTAAATTCAACTTATTCCCGATTGAGGGAAAGAAAAAGGCGCCGGGGAAGCCGGCGCCTTTTTTATGTAAGCTGGTGAAAGGGTCAGTTTGCGGCCAGTACTACCTTTCTTTTCGCCATCCTGTGACGCAGGTAGATCTTCGTAAGCTCCGCTGCGATGGCGTTGCCGAAGATGAAGGGGATCATGAGGAGCCAGTCGTTGACGCCCAGTGAGACGGTGTCGAAAATAGGCTGGAGGAAAGGCACATAGACGATAAAGAGCACGAGCACCGCCGATCCCATGGTCGCCCAGTTCATCGACTTGTTGGAGAAGACGCCGATGGAGAAGACCGAGTGGTACTGGGAGCGGGCGGTAAAGGCCCTGACGAGCTCCGACATACAGAGGGTCGTGAAGGCGATTGTCTCTGCGTAGGCGGAGTTGCCGGGGTATCTGCCCAGGGCGATGGCGAAGACGCCTAAGACGAGGGCGGTCATGACCACTGCCTGCACGCCCGCGGAGAATGCCATCTCCCCGTTTATGACCGGCTCTTTGGTAGAGCGCGGCGGCTGGTCCATCAGGTCCGGCTCTCCCTTCTCGAGCCCCAAGGCAAGGGCAGGGGCCCCGTCGGTGACTAAGTTCAGGATAAGGAGCTGGACCGGCTTTAGGGGCATGGGCATCCCGAAGAGCATGGCGAGGAAGATGATGAGGATCTCGCCGATGTTACAGGAGATAAGGTAAAAGACGAACTTTCTGATATTGGAGTAGATCACCCGGCCTTCCGCGATGGCGGAGACGATGGAGGCGAAGTTGTCGTCGGTGAGCACCATGTCGGCAGTCTGCTTGGAGACGTCCGTACCGGTGATGCCCATGGCCACGCCGATGTTTGCCCTTTTCAATGCAGGGGCATCGTTCACCCCGTCGCCGGTCATGGCCGCCACATGGCCCTTGGCCTTGAAGGCATCGACGATCCGGGTCTTATGCTGGGGCGAGACCCTGCAACAGGCGTTTAACCGGTCGATCTTGGAGGTAAGCTCCTCGTCGCTCATCCGGTCGAGCTCTTCTCCGGTCAGGACGATGCCGTCCGGGGTGAGGAGCCCGATCTTTCCCGCAATGGCGACTGCCGTATCCTTATGGTCTCCTGTGACCATGACGGTGCGCAGTCCGGCCTTACGCGCCACGGCGACCGCTGCCTGGGCCTCGGGCCTCGCAGGGTCGATCATGGCCATGAGGCCCACGAAGGTGAGTCCCGTCTCCACCGTCTCGAAGCCCTGCCCCTGGGGGACCTCAGGCATCGACCTGCAGGCGATTGCCAGGACCCGGAGGGCCTGGGTCGCCATATCATGGTTGGCGGAGAGGATATTCTTTTTCATCTCCTCCGTGAGAGGCACTGCCTCACCCCCGGAGACGATCGTGTCGGAGAGGTTCAGGATGATGTCGGGCGCGCCCTTCACGAAGGCTAATATGTTATTGTCGCCGAAGACGGGGCTCTTGCCCGCGCCGTTCTTCCATTCGTGGACGGTGGTCATTCTCTTCCTGTCGGAGTCGAAGGGTATCTCCATGACCCGGGGCATTGCCTTCTCGGTCGCCTCTCTCCAGAGGCCCGCCTTGGCTGCGGCGACTACTAATGCGCCTTCCGTGGGGTCACCGACTATACGCCAGCCCTGGGCGCCGTCTTCGTTGAACTGCTCGAGCTTCGCGTCCGAGCAGAGCAGTCCCCCATAGAGGAGGGCGCAGATCGAGACGTCCGCTTCTGCCTTGAGGGCTCCTCCATTTAAGGAGAAGTCGCCGGAGGGGTTATATCCCTGGCCGGACAGGTGGAAAAGCTTGCCGTCGGCCCAACCCTGGACCACGGTCATCTCATTCTGGGTTAAGGTTCCCGTCTTATCCGTACAGATGACGGTGGCGCATCCCAAGGTCTCTACCGCGGGGAGCTTTCTTATCAATGCGTGTCTACGGATCATCCTCTGCATGCCGATGGCGAGGCATATGGTGACGACCGCGGGGAGCCCCTCGGGCACGGCGGCGATGGCGAGGCTGACGGCCGACATGAAGAGCTCGACGATCGTTGCCTTCTCCGCGATGAGGTAGGCCATGAAGCCTTTACTGAAGATATCGGACAAGGTGGTGAAGCGGACCAGTCCATAGACGAAGATGAAGCCGCAGATGACGAGGCAGATGATGCCCAGCCACTTGGCGAGCTCATCGAGCTTGATCTGCAAGGGGGTTGCCTCTTCCTCATAGGACTGGAGCATCTCGGCGATTCTTCCGATCTCCGTATTCATGCCCGTGCCCGTGACGATGCCTTTGCCCCTCCCGTAGGAGATGAGGGTACTCATGAAGGCGGAGTTGGTCCTGTCTCCTAAGGGGATATCTTCTACCAGAAGCGCGCGAGCCTCCTTCTCTACCGGCACCGACTCTCCGGTCAAAGAGGCTTCCTCTACCTTCAGGTTCACTGTCTCCACGAGGCGCATGTCGGCGGGTACGTAGTTGCCTGCCTCCAGCATGATGATATCGCCCGGGACGAGCTCTGCCGAGGGGATCGATACCTGGTGGCCGTTTCGTATGACCTGGGCATTGGGGGCCGACATCTTCTTGAGGGCGGCCAGTGCTTCCTCTGCTTTCGATTCCTGGACCACGCCCACCACCGCATTTAAGATGACGATGACGAGGATGGCGACCGCGTCGATCCATTCTCCCAGCGCCAGGGAGACGACCGCGGCGATGATGAGGATGATAACAAGGAAGTTGGCGAACTGCCGCATAAGGAGGGTGAAGAAGCTCGGCTTCTCTTTCTCCTGGAGCTCGTTCTTGCCGTACTTGGCGATACGGGCCTTGACCTCGGCATCGCTTAAACCCTTATCGAGGTCTGTTTCGAAAGCCTTTAAGACTTCTTCGACAGATTGTGCGTAACTCACGCCGTTACTCATGGATTATCTCCTCCTGAAAAGAATTGAACATCAAAAAAAAGACCTTCACCGAAGATGCTCGGTAAAGGTCTGCTGGTCATACAGTCCTGACCGCGCCACCGCCACTCTGTACTGGAAAAAGGACGATCCAGCCATTGGTGCCGTCGATCTGCCGCCTGTTGTAGTGAAAGTTTTTTGCACTCATAATCTATGAAATTGCCACCGCTATACCTTCCCTGTTTTTACCGGCATTCAAGATTACCGGTAGCCCCTCGGTGAGAAAATAGTACCCCAAATAATAATGCCTGTCAACAAATAAGATGCTCGTTCTTTGAGAAAGTCGCGGAGGCAGGTTTGATGTTAAGGCCTAAAAAACAAGCAAATACCGCTTGTTAGTCTCTTATTGTTGTACAAAATAGAATACATATTTACTGGCGGAGGTCAGGGGCCCTGCAAAAGAGAGGAAAGGAGGGGAGTAGGGGAAGGGAAAGGGGATGTCCTGTCGCTGTAGGGGAAAAGATTTCTTTATGACGTAGGTAAATGGTTGATATTACGGCTCCAATAACAGGGGGCCGCACGTGAGGCTTCTATTCGCGGTCTTTCCTGACATCGGCAGGCGAGGAAGCGCGTCATTTGACACTCCGGAAGGAGGCAGATGCTGGTTGTGGCACCACGGGTGAGCGCTCCCTGAACCCCTATTTCAGTCTATCACGGGAGAAAGGCGAGTAATGTCTATGTCAAGAATTTCAAGTATTTTGCTGCAATCCTCGGAAGGCTCAGTGGGGAAGGAGATCCTTTTTCCGTTCTCTTCTATAGTGATCTCCATAAGAGTATCGAGGCCTTGCCGGATACCGCGCCAATCCAAGGGGAAGCCTCCGTCGCAGAGCCTTCGTTCCAGCTCTTTCCGGAGTACAAGCGCCATGAAGCCCACTACTACGAGGCCGACGGCGATATCGTCGGAGGGAGGAGATATGCCGGCCTCCTCGAGAGGGGAAAGACCGTTCAGAAGAACCTCGCGGACTTCATGAAACTCCGCCGGCCCCCCATTCGGCTCATTTCTTCCAGAGGGGACGGCAATATGGGATGTACGCCCCTTTTTTTCCGGGCAGGCGGCGCCTTTACCACCAACAGCAGCCTCATCCAAAACCACGGACGGCATATCGATTGTGAAGCGGCGCATCGAACGTTCCAAAAAGCGCGTGAGATTCTTGGTATCTAATTGGCGGCCGTTAAAAAACTGGGAACAGAGGGGGTATCCATCTCCGTCGAGTATCATGGCGGCAATCCCCTGAAGAGTGCCCTCTTCGGAGCCCTGTTTTCCCGGGACCTTTCCGGGACCGGCGGGAAAACAGAGAGGTACCCCATAGAGTGACGGAGTTCCCTTTCCTGCCACCGGATCGCTGCGCCGGGAGAAAAGCCCGTGCTCTACCCGGTCCCTGAGAGAGCTTGCGGAAATGCCGATACAATCGATATTATCTCTTCCGCCGCTGCCTAAAAAGCCGCATAAGGCATCAAAAACTACAGGACCATCACAGGGCCGGCCTGAAAAAGGAGGGCCGGATTTATTCGATTGGAGCGAGCCGTATTCACTTCCCAGGATACAGTGCAACACGCTCCGGAACACTTCGGTCTCCTGACGAAAAGGCGTGTTGTTTTCTGAATTGACCTGATGAAATATGGCGGCTATGCCCATATCCTCCCATAACCGCTCGAACACGAGGGATGGACCTGCCTTGCGGACGTCCGTCCTTATCCCTTCGCTCCGCTCGGAGAGAAGCAGGATGGGCTTGTCGGTAAAACGGGAAAGGGATCGAACCACGCTTTCAATCTCCCCTCTGGCCTTGAGTTGATCCATGCGCCCGAGGGTGGCGATCACCCTCTGCACGGATTTCCCTTTCACCCGATGGTTTTCCACGACCTGCAGGTATTCGTACCTGCCCGCCTTCTTGATCCTCACAAACATCGGCTCTCCTCCTGCCTACACCTTATATACAGACATTCAAAATCCTGTCAACGGGCAGAGTTGCATTTAGAGTCCCGGCGGGGAGGGCGCGTATGGGGTTTTCATCGGAGGGTAATGACGACTCAGGAGGCATTGTAAGGAAACCTCCTCAGGCGCGGGGCGACTTTTTTTCGATCTCATTGAGGAGTCTTAACGCCTTCTCGTTACGTGGATTGAGAGAGAGAACGAGCCGGAGCCGCATGGCGGCCTCTACCCTGCACTTGTCTCCCGGCGGCGGGTTTTCCCCGCTCACGCACATGCGGGCAAGGTTGAAATGAGCCTTCTCCTGGAGAGGGTTCAGGGACAGGCATTTTTGGTACGCGGCGAGGGCGCGCTCATGGTCGCCCGTCTCTTCCAGAAGAGAGCCGAGATTATTCCATGCTTCACAATTCTCGGGGTCCAGAAGGACCGTTTTATCGAGACACTCCGCTGCCTGCTCGTGGAGCCCTTGGTGGGCATAAAGATTCCCCAGGTTAAAGAGTGTTTTGCGGTGGCAGGGATCGAGGGAGAGGATCCGCAGGTACTCTTCGGCCGCCTCATCGAACATGTCATACCGGTCATACAGGGATGCGAGGCAGAAACGGGCATTGACACCCCCCGGGTCGATTTCGAGGGCCTTTCTGTAGCAGTCCTCCGCTCCGTGATAATCCCCTTGCCTCTCCGCCACTTTTCCTATGTTGGCGTAAGCCTCTATGTCGGCAGGACTTATTTCCAGGGCCTTTTCATACATCCCTTTCGCGCTTCCGTATCGGCCCATCCGCTCGTACACATAACCGAGGTTATTATATGAATCAGGGTCTTCGGGTTTATGGGCGGCTATGGCGAAGAAGCACCTGAGGCTCTTCTCGTATTTCGAGTGTCTCAAATAGAGGGAGCCGAGGTTCAAAAGGGCGGCCGAAGAGCTCTTGTCTGCGAGGATCGCCTTTTTATAAGCTTTGACCGCCCGCTCGAAGTCCGGCTCCACGAGATCGTACCTGTATCCTTCGCGAAACCATTCCTGCGCGCTCTTTTTCACATCACCCCCGGCCTGTCAGCAAGCCTCTTTCCGCTCCTGAAACCTGAGGAGGATGAAATCCCGGATGGCGCCCCACGCGGCCACGGGGTCCTTTGAAAGGGGGGAACTGAGCCGGGGGTTTTCCTCTAAGGCCCGCGCTGCCAGCATCCCGGCCAGCCTGTCCCGGTGCTCCTGAGATGACCGGAAGGCTTCTTCAATGATTTCGGCTGGTATGACCACGATAATCCGGGCGCCGTTGACATCGATTTCGTGCGCCCCATCCGGTTCCGAGGTTGGTTTGTCGCGGCAGCCATTTTCACCATCATCATCCCTCATGCTATCGGAGGCAGGTCGCTCAGGCTCGGGTATTGGGAGAAGAGGCTCAGGCATCGAGAGAAGAGGCTCAGGCATGGAGAGCAGACGCTCGGGTATCGAGAGCAGACGCTCGGGTATCGGGGGAAGGGGCGGAGTGGGCTCGGGTGCGGCCTTCAGGTGAGATTGCTCGCTCTTCTCTACCTCCGGGTCCGGCTGTTCGTGCCTCCTTTTTCTCCTGGGCGCGGCCGAGGGTGCCATTTTCCCGAACCGGTCTCCTATCTGTTGCACCACCTCTTTATCTATTGTAGCCAAGCTGTTTGTTTCTCCCGCTTTGAGACTCAATTTGCATATCTTGTTGATCAGGCGCGGGACCCCCTGTTCCGAATATTCCCAAAGGGCAGGAAAAGCATCGTCCGTAAATAAGGGACGCTCCGCCCCGGCGAGATGGAGTCGCGTTTCCACATAGACCTTCACGAGGCTCTCCGATTTTATTTTCTCGATCCTGTTGTAGGTGCCGACGCGCTGAAAGAGGTTAGCCCTCTTCGGATGTTCGAGCCTGCGTGCAAATTCCATCTGCCCCGCGAGGAGCAAGGTGAAGAGATTACGGTTATCATCCTGCATATTGGTGAGAAGCCGCAGGCTTTCGAGATTGGCAGGGGCAAGGGCATTGGCCTCATCAATGAGGATGAGCACCTTTTTCCCCTCGTCAGGCGTGTCGAAAAGCAATCTGTTAAAGGTCTCGAGGAGTGCCATCTTCCCCTTTATCTCGCATTGCGTTCCTGTAAGCTGGCCCACAATCTCCCGGAGCAACTGGATAAATGACATATCGGGATTTGTAATATAGGCAATTCTATACCTATCGGGGGAAAGGGAATCGAGGATGAGCCGGAGCGACAGGGTCTTGCCGAGACCCACGTCCCCCACGATCACCGCGATGCATTCGTTTCCTTCCTCAATGGCAAAGAGGCTTTCCGCGATCGTATTCTCGACCGATTCATGAGCGTCCACATACATGGAAGGATCAGGAACATTGTCAAAAGGCGGTTTCTTGAGACCCCAGTATTCATAGTACATGGTTCTACACTCCTTATTTAAATTGGCCGTCCGTCATGGGCCCTGTGCGTGTTCCATCCCCCTGAAATTCCCTGCTATGTCCAAGATAATGAAGGACATCCTCAAAAAGGAACCGTCTGAGCCTCCCTATCCTGTAGCTGTCTATCTTCCGGTTTTTTACGAGTTTCGCGAGAGAGCTCCTACTGATCCGAAGCATGGCGCATACCTCGCCCGGACTCAGCATCCTGCCCCCATAGAAGGGGGACAGCCGGAAACTGAACACCATATGTCCCCTTTCCGGCTCCGCCCTCTCGAGATTAAGGACGAATGCCTTTCCGTGGGCAAGGTCGATTCGTGACCCTATGGCTTCGGACTGCTCCGGTGTCAGCTCCATAGAGATCACCCTTCCCGATTCCCGAGATTCCTTCTCCATAGGGGCGTCCGAGGGCGGGACTAAACCGAAGATCCTCTCGCCCCTCTCCTCCATCCGGTCGGGGACAGGAAAAAGGTCTCTCCTCCGGCGTTTCACGATGCATATCTTTTCCATTTTACCCTTTCCCTGTCCTCCTCTCTGTCCGGACCGGACGGTTTCAGGAGTGACCGGCCATTTTGCCGTCTCCGGAACCGCTTCCGGAGTATCCAGGCTAGCTCTATTGTGATAACACTGCCGGAAGAAAGACTCAATGATCTTGGTCACAAAGGAGGAAAAAGGGGTATCTCTAATATACGCGGCCGTGGTATATACTTGGGGGCGGGACGAAGAAGGCCCGCCTCGGAACGATCGTGGAGGTCATATGAAGCGTTGCGCATGGGCGGAGAGGGGCGATCCGGAACGGACGTATCACGATAATGAATGGGGCGTCGAGGTGCACGATGACCGGATCCTTTTTGAATTTCTCGTCCTCGAGGGGGCTCAGGCAGGATTGAGCTGGAGCACGGTTCTCAAAAAAAGGGACAACTACCGGAGCGCCTTCGACGGGTTCGATCCCGTGAAGGTCGCCGCGTACTCGGAAAAAGAGGTCGCTACGCTCCTTGCGAACCCGGGAATAATCCGGAACAGGCTCAAGATCCTTTCGGCGATCACGAACGCCCGCGCATTGCTCGCGGTCCGGAAGGAGTTCGGAAGCTTCGATACGTACATATGGTCATTTGTGGGAGGGAAGCCTATCCGCAATGCGTGGCGCACCCTCGCGGAGATTCCTTCCCATTCGCCCGAATCGGATTCGATGAGCAAAGATCTCGGCAGAAGGGGATTCAAATTCGTGGGAACCACGATCTGCTATGCCTTTATGCAGGCAGTGGGCATGGTGAACGATCACGTGGCGGACTGCTTCAAACATGATATGGCCTGAGATTTATGCACCCTTTCATCCGTCTCCCGCTGGCGCCCGCGCCGTTTGAATAGACTCGAATGGGGCGGGCCCCGTTTGCTATAATTGATAACATATCTTTAAGGAGCTTTGTCATGATCAAGATTTCTCACTGTGCCTTATTCGCTTTAATAATGATCGGCGCTTTTTTATTCCCTTTTATGGCGCGGGCATCGGAGGTGACCCTTCAGAATGTTCCCGTGCAAGTAATCTTCTCTCCCGGAGAAAAGCAGGTCGAGGCCGTGGTCCGGGAGGTGGAGAATGCCACCCTGGAGGTCCTCGTGCAATCCCGTTCCTTCGATTCGGCCCGGGTTGCGACCGCTCTTCGTGAGGCGACAAAGAGGGCGGTAAGCGTGGAGGTGATGGTGGATAATACGAGGCAGTCCGATAAGAGCGGGGTTCTCCGTTCGCTTATGAGCGCGAAAATACCGGTCCTCATCAACGGCTCCCATGCGACTGCCCTCGATGAGGTCATTATCATCGACAAGACGACTGTGATTACCGGCGCCTTCAGGCTTTCCACAGCCGGCGGGAAGACTGCCGGAAACATGCTGATCGTCAGGTCGAAAGACTTCGCGGGCCTCTACCTCGATAACTGGCTGGGTCACAGGTCTCATGCCTATGCCCTGCAGGGTATAGGCCCTGCGAAAGGCGCCGCGAAAAAGAAAAAGAAATAGTAACGTTGAAAGGGAATGGTTTTAGAGATAAAGGATCGGCCGCTTAAGCCGCTTAATTTTCGCTCTTCAGGTAGAACCTCATTTCTGTAAGAACGCCTTTCCTGATGGTTATATCAATCTTACCCAGGATATCGTGTTTCATATATTTGAGCTGGGTGAGCCAGAGAGGGTCGTCCACTTCCACGAGAAGGGCTCTTCCGTCTATTCTCACGGGCCTTGCATGACGGGCGATCCGGTTGCCCACGAGCTCTTCCCATAAAGAAAAGACCCTGTATGCATCCAGGTCGCCGTTTAACCGGTATTTCTTGAGAACCTTCTCAATGACGCCCCGGACCGTGGAAAAACCCGCGTTTTTAGATCTCAAGGCGCGGAAAGAGGGGTGCGATCTTATCGATGGGGCTTAACCCTTCAGGGAAGTAGAATTCCATCTCCTCATCGAAGCGGACCTTCTCGATGGGACTTCCTATCCCGAGGGCCTTTCTGATGAGATCCGATTTGTCCGGCATAAAAGGGTAGAGGAGTACGGCCGTGATTCTCAAGCTGTTCCATATATTGTAAAGGACTGTCTTGATGCGCACGTCCCCTTCCTTTGCAAGCTTCCAGGGCGCCTCTGCATCGATGTACTTGTTGAGGATCGCGATGATCTCAAAGGCACTGCCCAGGGCCTTGTGATAGGCGAAAACCTCCATCTCCCTCTGATAATCAACTCTCAGCCTTCTCACCTGCTCTTCCACGTATTCATCCATGCCGCCCTTCTTCTCGGGTCGCTCGATCGCACCCTTCAGGAATTTACCGATCATGGTGACGCTTCTGCTCGTGAGATTGCCGATGTCGTTCGCCAGGTCGCCGTTGATCCGGTGCTCGATGGCGCTTTTCGAGAAATCACCGTCCAATCCGAAAGGCACTTCCCTGAAGAGGAAGAACCGGAATTCGTCCACACCGTACTTTTTCACCATCTCATTCGGATCGACCACATTACCGAGGGATTTCGACATCTTCTGCCCTTCGATGGTCCACCACCCGTGGGCGAAAACTTTCTTGGGCGGCTCGAGACCGAGGGACATAAGGAAGCTCGGCCAGTAGACGGCGTGAAAACGCAGGATATCCTTGCCCATGAGATGAGCGTCACAGGGCCAGAATTGCCCGAAAAGCTCCGGGTTATCGAGATAGCCGATACCCGTGATGTAATTCGCGAGGGCATCGAACCAGACATAGACCACGTGATTCTCGTTCATCGGGGTAGGGATGCCCCAGCGGAAGCTGGTCCTGCTTACGCTTAAATCCCTGAGTCCTCCCTTCACAAAGCTTAAAACCTCATTGTAGCGTACCTCGGGAAGAACAAAATCCTTGCGGGACTCGAGAAGGGAGAGGAGCCGATCGGTATACCGGGAGAGCCTGAAGAAGTAGCTCTCTTCCTTCAGTTTCTCCGGTGGCCTTCCGCAATCGGGACATTTCCCTTCCTTGAGCTGAAGCTCGGTAAAATAGCTTTCGCAGGGCACGCAATACCAGTCTTCGTAGGCGCCAAGGTATATGTCATCCTTATCATACGCCTTCTGAAATATATGCTGTACCACCTTCCGGTGCCTCTCGTCCGTAGTCCGTATGTGATTAGTATGGGTAATGTGAAGGGTATCCCAGAGATCGGTGAAGGAGTGGACCATGCGGTCTGCGAGCTCCCGGGGATGGATGCCCTGCTGCTCCGCCGCCTTTTCGACCTTCTGCCCGTGCTCGTCGGTGCCCGTAAGAAAATAGACGTTATACCCGCAAATTCGCTTATAACGGGCCATGATATCAGCCGCTATAGTCGTATAGGCATGGCCGATGTGGGGTACGTCGTTGATGTAATATATGGGTGTGGTAATGTAGTAGTTCATTATATCTCGATCTCCGTTGATACAGCTTCAATTACAGGGACTTGCTCATCTATTGGGGCTCACGTCGCTCAATAACTATTGGGGCTCGCGTCGCCCCCTCAGTCGGCAAAGCCGACTGAGCCTCCCCTTCTCGCTCGCGGTGCGAGCTAAACGCGAAGGAGGTGTTGCGGTTTCGGCTTTTCATATCACGCGGGTAAACGCTTTTGACGTGCCACACGCTTTACCGCCTTACAGGTTTTACACGACGCATCACACGCATTAACGCATCACACGCACTACGCACTTGGCCCTTTATCCACGGGCGGCGCGGGGCGTTCGGGCGGCGCTATGTCTTTTACTGTGGCGCTGATTTCCTTTCCGTCGTCGAGCTCCACGGTGAAGGTGGAGTTGAGGGTATTGTGCTTGACCACCTTGCCTTCACCCATGGTCAGCTTTACCCTCTTTCCCAATTTGGGGAAATTCTTTTTCAGTGCCGCGTACATCTCGTATTCATAGGAAAGGCAGCACATGAGCCTTCCGCAGATACCGGAAATCTTATTCGGGTTCAGGGCGAGACCCTGCTCCTTTACCATCTTTATGGAAACTATCGAAAAATTGGTAAGAAACCTTCTGCAGCAACAGACATTTCCGCAGTTGCCGAGGCCCCCTATGATCTTCGCCTCGTCTCTTACTCCTACCTGCCTCAGCTCGATCCTCACCTTGAATTCTTTTGCGAGCTCTTTTACCAGCTCCCTGAAATCGACCCGGTTTTCCGAGACGAAATAAAAAAGGAGTTTGGTCCCACCGAAGAGATACTCGGCCCACAAAAGTTTCATGGGGAGGTTCATCTCCCTGATTTTGTCCCTGCAGAGGATAAATGCGTAGCCTTCTTTCTCCTTGAGCGCCGTGTACTGGGTTACTTCCCCTTCGCTCGCCCTTGCTACGATCTTCCTCAGATTATCTTTGGTAGAATCGGCGGGCTCGGTAGTCACAACCCCAAGGCAGAGGCCTTTCTCCATTTCCGCGATGACCTGATCTCCTACCTTCATGTCCTCGGGCGCTTCAAGTTCCACCACGCCCGTCAGTTTGTCTATCTTTACGTAACAACTTTTCATAACTACCTCATGATGTGGAGCAGCATGTTTTCAAACAGCAGCCATTTATTTATATTATACCTCATATTGAGAATGGTTTCCTGTATCTTCTGCAGTGAGCCTTCGATCCATCGAAGGTCTGCGGGTCCCCATTCGATGAGGTCCTTCAGATCCTTGTTTACCAGGGGAGAAAAGACCTTGCCGTACCGCACCTTGTAGAGGTCGCAAAAGAAAGAGAGCAGGAAGGAGAGATAGAGGCCCAGGCTCCTTTCAGTCTTCGAGATTCTTTCGGAGAGGATGGTAGAGGTGACATATCCTTTTGTTTTCCCCATGACGAGCTCTCCGAGAGTGCGCCTCAGGAGGAGATTCTCCTTTTCGGCCCAAAAAAGGGCGCATCCGATGCTTCCGTAGGACTGGGAGGAAAGGAGCTGAGCTTTCCCCTGTTCCATCTTGAGAATCTTCACTAAATAATCCTCCACGTCCTTGTGTGTGAGGGGGCCGAAAGTGACCCGGGCCGCGCGGGACCGGACCGTGAAAGGGATCTCCCTCTCGGATGACGTGATGAGGAAAAAAATATTGAAAGGGGGAGGCTCTTCGAGGGTTTTAAGGAGGGCATTCGCCGCTTCCCGGGTCATGGTCTCCGCCCGGTCTATGATGACGGCCCGTTTTCTTCCTTCATAGGGATGTTCGCACACCTCCCTGCTTATCATCCTTGCCTGGGCAATGCCGATAGATTCCGTTCCTTCTACAATCAGCAGGTCGGGATGGGTCCCGTGGGCGAGTTTGAGGCATGGTCTGCACCTGTCGCAGCCTGTGCCTTCATCGCAGAGAATATGCTTTATGAATTCGAGGGCGAGCTTGCGCTTGCCCACTCCTTCCTGGCCCGAAAAAAGGAACGCGTGAGGCAGACGCTCCCTTTTGTGGAGGGAGAGAAGAAATTCTTTTTGCCGGTCATGGCCGATGATGCTGCTAAATCCCATGGTTTTTGAGAAGTATTTCCGTCTGCTGCCGGAGAATGTCCCGGACTTTTTCCATCGCCTGGTTACCGTCGATTACAAAAAACCGTTTGGGGTCTTCTTCCGAGAGCTTCACATAGGCATCCCGTATGAGTTTATGAAAGGAGAGCGCCTCTTTCTCGAAGCGATCCATAGGGGCGTCCTCGGCTTTCCGCCTGAGACCGGTCTCCACGGACACGTCGAGAAGGAAAGTCAGATTAGGCCGCACGCCTTTGGTGACAAGCCTGTTCAGGGTCTCGATGATCCCGAGATCTATATTCCTGCCATAGCCCTGATATGCATAGGTGGCATCGACGAACCGGTCGCACAAGACGATCTTGCCGTCCTGAAGGGCCGGCATGATTACCCGCTCCATGTGCTCGGCCCTCATGGCCATGAGCAGGAGGAGCTCCGAGAGGGGAAAGATCTGCATGTCCGTCTGGAGCACTACCTTGCGAAGGGCCTCGCCGAAAGTCGTCCCTCCGGGCTCCCTTGTCTGTATTACCGAATATCCTTTTGCGATGAGATATTCATTTAAAAGAGCTATCTGCGTCGATTTACCGCTCCCCTCGATGCCTTCAAAGGTGATCAGCATGGGGCGCCTACTTTACCCTTTCAAGATACTGCCCCGTCCTTGTATCGATCCTTACGGTTTCACCCTGTTCCACGAAGAGGGGGACCTGAATCGTATATCCCGTCTCGAGCACGGCGGGTTTGGTCGCATTCTGCGCGGTATCTCCCCTGATCCCGGGTTCGGTCTGGGCAATGACGAGATTGACAAAATTGGCTATTTCCGCCCCTATGGTCTTACCCTGATAGATAAGCACCTGTATCACGAAACCCTCTTTGAGGTAATTCTTTGCATCTCCCAGCTGCTCCTCCACGATAAAAAGCTGATCGTAGGTATTCTGGTCCATAAAATAATAATTGGTCCCTTCTTTGTAGAGGAATTGCATCTCCCTCTCTTCGAGCTCCGGCACGTCGGCTTTATCTCCCGACTTGTACGTCCTTTCCAGGACATTCCCCGTTACGAGGCTTTTAAGGCGGGTACGCACAAAGGCGCCGCCCTTCCCGGGTTTGACGTGCTGAAATTCGACAATTACGAAAGGCTCGTTATCGACAAGGATTCTTAAACCTTTTCTGAATTCGTTTGTAAAAACTACCATCACTTCCTCCTCATATATTCAAAATCATATATGCCATGTCCTGCGGTCAGGGAAGACTCCGCTCTTTCGTCCCTTCAGCCGCCTATTTTAAGCATATCTTTTCGAATTTTGGTAAGGACGGTTGTCCTGTCCTCTTCTATAAGTACCATATCCTCGAGCCGGACGCCACCTAAATGAGGTATATAGATACCCGGCTCGATGGTAAAGACCATATGAGGCTCGATCAGGCCCTCGGATTGGGTGCTGACGGCGGGGGCTTCGTGGACGGCTACGCCCACCCCGTGTCCCGTGCCGTGACGGAAGAATTCGCCGTAGCCCTTCTCCTCTATATAACCCCTCACGATCATATCGAGGTCCCTGACCGGCATTCCCTTTCGGACGCTTGCCAGGCCCAGGTCCTTTGCATCTCTCACTATGGAAAAAATCTCCTGAATCTTGCCGTTTGTCTCGCCGATGACGAATGAGCAGGTCTCGTCGCTGCAGTAGCCGTCCACCTGTACCCCGAAGTCGATAATGACCGATTCTCCCTCCCGGAGCTCCCGGTCCGTGGGCTCCGCATGGGGAAGGGCAGCCCTCGGTCCCGAGGCGACAATCGTGCTGAAAGAGGGACAATCTGCCCCATGCCTCCGCATCGCGTGCTCCAGTTCGGCGGCGACCTGTTTCTCTGTCTTACCGGGACGTATCGCTTCGAAGGTTTCGGTAAAAGCTGCGGTCCCTATCCCGATTGCCTTCCTGATCGCCTCGATCTCTACCGGCTCTTTAATTGCCCTGATATTTTCCACCCGTTGTGCGAGGGGGATGAGCTCCGTCTCCTTGAGGCTCTCTTTCCATCGAAAATAGGTGTCGTAGGTGGTATGGAGGCTGTCGAAGCCCAATTTGCGGATGTCATATTTCCTGCATATATCGGCGAGGATATCTATTTTCGGCTTGATTTCAAGGATGGTGACATTTTTCGTCACCTCGGCGGCATGGGTGATGTACCGGAAGTCGGTAAGGAGCAGGACGTCGCCCCGGGTCACCACAAGGGCGCCTTCGGAGCCCCTGAAACCGGAGAGGTAAAAAATATTGTCCATGCCCCTCAAGACGCAGGCATCCATATCCATCTCACCGAGTATGTCGACGACGCGGCTGATCCTGTTTTCCCTCATAATCCTACCAAAGTTTTTTCTTGAGTATTCTCTTGAAGGCGGGCCCTTTCTGTTTTTCTTTCAGTTCCTTCTTTAGAGAAGAGAGCCGCTGCTTATAAAAGGTGTTCTCCGGCTCCTTTTTTGCGAGTTTTTCATAGATCTCCACCGCCTTTTCGAGGCACCCCTGCTCGAGATAAATATCTGCCAGTGTGGCGGTCATGATCTTCCTGTCTTCCATAATGGATAGTTAAATGAATATGGGCATAAAAATCAAGTAAAATCGTTAAGATAAGGATGTCGGAGCTTGCGCCGGAAGGTAATGCACGCGCTCGAGAGGAAAGGGATTTGTATCGAAAGGGGATGCTTATTCTACGCTCCCGGGTCGACTGGAAAGCCGGAGGAACAGTTCTTATCCATGGCCGAGCCGGAGGAGGACGAGGCGTTCATTTTTCTTTTCCCGGGCCCCCTTTTCCTGCACGAGAAAAGCCCGGACCCCTTCGAGACCGGGTATGTTTTTAAGCATCTCCCCATGGTGAAGCTCGCTCACCACGACGCCGTCCGGGTGCTGCGTGAAAAATTGCCTGATTTCTTCAGGATTTTTAAGTGTTTTCAGGGGCCCCCTGTTCAGATAAAATATGAGCGACGAATCCCCCCCGGGATAAAGCGCGATTTTTCCGTCCTCTATTCCCTGCAGTCCCGCTGCCGCTTCCCGGCAGAAAGGGCGGAAGGTACGCATCTGCTCCATTGAGGCCATGCCGCCGGTAAAACCCCATATATGGAGCGAGTAGACAATGATAAAGAGGAGAACCGCTCCATTGATTTTCTTGTTCTTCAAGAAGAGGGCGAGAGCAGCGCCACCTCCGGTCACCGCGAGAATAGCCACTGCCACCTGAACCGCATGGTGAGGCAGATCACTGGTAAAATATGCAACAATCAGGGCAATACCCGCCAATACCGGGAAAGCCGAGGTGGCAAGGGCCGCCGACTTAAAAACAATATCTTCCTTCGGCGCCGTCCCCGTAAGCCAGTCCGAGATTGATTTGCCTGTAATCAGCGCGAGGGCAGGCACGAGGGGCAGAATATAGTAGCTCCTCCGGGACCCGGAAGCGGTAAAGAAGACAAAAATGGCGAAGGCGGTCAGCCACATCCAGCGGACCTGCCAGTTCGGCGTCCATTCCTTCGAGCGCCACAGGGCCGCCACGAGCAATAAGGTCCAGGGAAGAAAGAAGAGGGGGATATACTTTACATACACATAAGGCGGCTCCACGTGGTCGAAGGGCTTAAAGAAACGCTCCACGTTCTCCCTCCACATGAGCTCCGCCGAGTCCCACGACCCCGTCACAAGGACCGGCAGGAGAAAAAGAAATGCGAATAGAGCAGCCGCCGCAAGCACGGCGAGGCCGCCCCGGAGAGAAGCGATCCAATTGAAATGGAGAAAAAAGGCGGTCTGCGCCTTCTCACGAGTGAAACGCCCCGTCCGTGCGGCAGTCACGAACCGGACCAGACTGTAAAAACCTATGGCCGAGAAGGCCACGGCAGGAGCCACGGGCCCTTTCAAAAACGCCGAAACCGCTCCAATGCAATAGAGCAGCATAAGGTGCTTCAAACGCCCGCTCACACCGCCCGCCATAAAAGCCCACAGCATGAGCCATATGGAGAGGAGGTTCAAAAGCTCCGCCGATGCGGTACGGGTCCAGAGCACGAACATGGTGGAGGTAAGGAGGAGCCCCGCGGCCGCCAATCCCGCCCTTATTCCGAAAAGCCTTCTTCCCATGGAAAAAAGGAGAAGCACCGCGCCCACCCCCGCGCAGGTGCTCGGTAGGCGGGCCGCCGCTTCACTCATCCCCCATAGTTTCGCAAAGGGGATTATTGTCCAGTAGCTCAGGAGTGGTTTGTCGAAATAGACCTCTCCGTTTATGGTGGGCATGAAGTAGTTTCCCGATGCGATCATCTCCTTTGCCACCACTGCCCATCGGCCCTCCGAGCCCCACAGCGACCTTGCGGAGAGTCCCGCAAAGAGCAGGCCGGCACTTATGACGCCAAGGAGAAGAAGGAGGAGCAGATCGCGGGAAGTCCAGCGGCGGGGATGGGCGAAAAGGATATCCGGGTTTTGCGGCTTCATCTGAAGGAAAACTATAGAGGCAGGATTACATATCTGTCAAGGGGAAAAAGGGGCGGAGAAGGGCCGGCCCCTCAGGGAGCGTGAAAGGGGACAGAGTCCGAATCCGGCGCGGGCCGCGGTGCCGGGGCAAAGGATATTGTTGATTTTTCGCGATCCTGCGTGGTATCCTTCTTCACGTATATTCTGACAAAAAGTAATGCCCATTCGATTGCAATTATTTCAGATGAACGAAAAGAGGAAAAGTGATGAAACAGTTTAAAGTACTCGTTACGGATAACATTGCCCAGGAAGGGATAAATATTCTGGAACGGGACGGCGAAATAGATGTCGATGTAAAGGTCGGGATCAAGAATCACGAGCTTAAAGAGATCATAGGAAATTATGACGCCATCGTAACGAGGAGCGGCACCACCGTGACTGCCGATCTTGTCGAGAATCCGGGAAAATTGAGGATTATCGGCCGGGCGGGGGTCGGTGTGGACAATATAGATATCGAGGCAGCGAGCAAGAAAGGCATCATCGTCATGAACGCTCCTACGGGCAACACCCTCGCCGCCACGGAGCTCACCATGGGCATCATGCTTTCGGCGGCGCGCAAAATTCCCCTTGCCAATCAATCATTGAAATCCGGCAAATGGGACAGAAAGAAGTTCATGGGTATCGAGCTTTACAACAAGACCTTGGGCATTGTGGGATTAGGCAGAATAGGGAGCAATGTGGCCATAAGGGCAAAAAGCTTCGGCATGAGGGTGATCTCCTATGATCCCTACATTAAAAAAAGCAAAGCCGATTCCCTGGGAGTTCAGCTTTACGACAGCCTGACCGCCGTACTCAAGGAAGTGGATATAGTAACCTTCCATACCCCTCTTACCTCATTGACACGAAATATGATTACGGAAAAAGAAATAGGGGTAATGAAAGAGGGCGTGATTTTCATCAATTGTGCCCGCGGCGGGATCGTGAATGAAAGGGCCCTTTATGAAGGGCTGCAATCAGGCAAAATAGCCGCTGCCGGGGTCGATGTGTTTGAAAAAGAGCCGCCCGTCAATAATAAGCTTCTCGAGTTGGAAAATGTGATCGCCACGCCTCATATCGGGGCGAACACCAAAGAGGGGCAGAAGGCGGTATCGGTCATTCTCGCGGAGCAGGTGGTAAACGCCCTTCACGGGAAACCTTA
>DASXUJ010000010.1 GCA_036504895.1 Syntrophorhabdaceae bacterium | reverse complement strand
GGACTCACGGTAAGAACGGGAGATCTCATCTGCACCACCGACGGAGCGGGGAGAGACATCACGGGCCTGTTCTGGCGGCTGATCGGCAAACTCATACCCGGCGACGTGGACCACGTTTCGATCTTTGTCGGACCCGGGGGTCGTTGTGTCGAGGCGGGCGGCAAAGGCCGGGTGGTGGCCTTCGAAATAAGGGGGGGCATCTGGGACGAAAGCCTCATGAGGGACGAGAGGGGCATGTTCGCGGATACCCTTTACGGCGTCGCTTATCCTTTGGGAAACCGCGGCCTTCCTTCAACCGAGGAGGAGCGGATAAGGGAACAGGTGGCGGCCTACTGCCTCGCCCAGGCCGAGGCGGGGAAACCCTATAACATCAACTTCTTCAATTCTTCATCGGAAAATGCATTCTACTGCAGCCAACTGGCCTATCGGGCATACCTGAAAGAAGGGATAAACCTCAATACCGGGAGGCAGGTGGCCCGCATACCCGGCACAGAGAATATCATACTCCCCCAGGAGATATGGGATGGTTGCCCTCACGAGCGACCGAGAGAAGCATAAGGATCGATGAAAGAAAAACCCGCCACACCCGGAACGCTTTCCGCTGAAGAACTGATTGCGGCGGCTTTGGATTCGGGAGCAGCCCACGCCGCGGTGGTGGAGACACACGTCTTGAAGTTCGACGAGATGTTCAGAAGACTCTGCGAGCAAAACAAGTGCGGCCATTACGGGAAAAACCTGATGTGCCCTCCCCGCTTGGGAGAGTACCACGAATTAGTACAAAAGGTGCGGAAATATTCCCGTGCCCTGATCTTCCAGACCGTCCATCCCCTGAAAAGCTCTCTCGATATAAGGGGCATGCATAAAGGCGGAATCGCCCACGAGCAGGTGGTGAGAAAAATCAGGGATCTCCTCGGCGAGAAATATGGTATGACGACAATTTTGGCATTGAGCGCCGGCCCGTGCCGCTATTGCCCGGAATGCGGGGCAAAAAGAGACGAGCCGTGCGGCCATCCGGAGAAAGCCCTCCCCTCGCTCGAGGCTCACGGCATAGACGTATCGAGGCTCCTCGAGGCGTGCGCCATCCCCTATCACCACGGAAAGAACACCGTTTCATTCGTGGGGGGCCTGTTCTTCTCCTATCCCTGAAGACAGGCATTCTTTTAAACTTCCGGCCCTTTGACCGATAAAAGAGTTATCGCCGTGTTGCCCCCGCCCCGTGCCCTATGATAGATTGAACCGATGCAACCCATAATTCCAAAATAGGAGGATTTATTATCATGAGTATCAAAGGTATTCACAGAAACGCGCCGGCCACCTCACCGACTCTCGGATTCCTCTCTCTTCTTCTGGGTCTCGCGTTACTCATCAGCCTGGCCGGTCCGGCAGGGGCAGCAGGCGACGGAAAGACAACCGACCCTGTTATCGAAGGCTATAAAGAGACGGCGAAGACGGTGACCCATACGGTGGCTACCGGCTTGGGCAGCATACTCGCCAAGGTAAAGAACGAGAGAAAGCGCATCGAGCTGATCCGCTCCTTCATCGCACCCGTCCGCTTTTATCCCGATAATACGGGCTATTTTTATGTCTATGACGCCAAAGGCGTGAATATCGCCCATGGCACACAAAAGGAGCTGCAGGGTAAAAACCTTTATGACTATAAGGACACAAAAGGAAAATTCGTGGTCCGCGCCTTAAGCGAGGCCGCAAAGAAGGGCGGAGGCTTCGTTGATTTTTACTGGCTGAAGCCGGGCACGAAAGATGAAGCGGCAAAAATAGGCTATGTGGAGCCCATCCCCGGCACGAACTATTTTATAGGCACCGGAGTATACCTGCCCTGATTTCCACTCTCGTGAATGATAGAAAAACTAAGGGGCCCTGTCCTTACGGAACAGGGCCTCCTTGTTTCTACCCGGGTTCATAATATTGTATCACCGACGTAAGGAACATCGTATACAGATCGGCTCTTTCTTTGCGGGTCACCTCTACCATGAATTGCTTTGTTTTCACCACCTTGAAGTTTATGAAGCTGAAATTGAAGAGCTCCGGTCCTGTTCAAAGCGGAATTTCCCGTTGATTTAACTCGCCCTCTCCTGTATCCTGAGAAAATACAGGTGAAGACCGCGTGAAATCGAATAGAATGGCCTTTTTCGCCACGGCCTGGATCGGGATGCTCTTCTATTTCGCCCAGAGGTGGATATTCGGCCCCCTGATCCCCTCGCTCATGGAATCCTTCGGCGTGGATAAGACGACCCTCGGCGTGGTGGGCTCTGCATCCCTCTGGGGGTATATGTTCATACCGATCACTGCCGGCCTCATATCGGATCGGTTCGGCAGAAAGTATGTCATTCTCTTCGGCATCTTCGGCTTTTCGACCCTCACGGCCATATCGGGACTCGCGAACAGCACGACCCAGCTCTTCTGGAGCCGCTTTTTCACCGGCACGGTCGAAGCCTTCTATTTCGTCCCCCTCGCCGCATTCACGCTGGAGCTTTTTCCGGAGAGACCGGCATTTTTCCTCGGCATCCTTGCCTCCGGCTCCGCGGTGGGCTGGTTCCTCGGACCGGCGGCGGCGGGTTGGCTCCTCGACCTTACCGGCACGTGGCGGAGTGCCTTTCTGGTCGTCGGCATAGCCGGATTAGCAGTTGCCTTCCTCCAATGGCGCTTTTGGCCCGAGTTGGGCCCAAGGGCGCGGACCGGCATATTTTTCGACCGGGTCATCCTGCGACCCCGGAACCTGCTCATGCTCCTCTTTCTCGGATTGGTGCTCACCTTTCAGATGATGTCCGAATTCGGCTTCACCATGTGGTATCCCGTCTATCTCCGCACGGAGATCTTGATGAGCGCGACCGGAGCCGGCCTGCTGGCCGGATCTTTCGGCATAGGGCAGGCACTGGGCAGGCCCGTTACCGGCCTCATCGCCGACAAGGCGGGCTACCGGCTTACCGGAATGTCAGGAGCTATCCTTATGGGGATATTTTTCACCCTCGCCCTCTGGGCGCCCAATACGATCCTGAGGGCAACATTCACCCTGGCAGCAGGCTTCGTCGGCTCCGCAACCACAGGGGGCCTCTGGACCTTTACTGGTCTCATCTTCGCCTCCTTCAAGGGCCTCGCCCTCGGCATGATCGTCACCTTCGCCTACTGCGCCTCATCCCTCTCCCCCATCCTCATCGGTTATATCGGGGACCACCACTCCATTGCAGCCGCTCTCTGGGCAGTAACCGTCCCCGCCGCCTTCGCAGCCGCCGCCTCCTTCATACCTACTTTCCTCCTGAGACAGACACACCGGAGAGAGCTCGCAGCGGAGCGGTTAAAAATAAAGGAGATAGAGCCGCAGTAAGCAAGCAAGTCTTCGATGCGTCCCTTTTCGCAAGATAAATTCAGGGTCCTAATCAGGGTGATCTGTTGAATGCCCGGGCCATATAATCGGTGACAGCCCGTGCTTCATCTTCGGTAAGGTCCAGGGCAGGCATAGTCTTGTAACCGTCGGCAATTGCGGCCAGGGACCTCTTCTTTGCATCGGGTCCCCAAAAAGCTGGTCCGTACAGGTCCGGGAGCGAAAGATTCTGGGCTGCCGCCTTGGGGCCGTCCCCCCTGCCCTCTTTGCCGTGACAGGATGCGCAATGAGTTTTATAAAGCGATTTCCCCCAATCGGCGTAGGATTCCGGACTTCTTTCCCCGGCGTAAATTACAGAGGAACTTATAAAGATCGTAAAAATTATACCGAAAAACAAGGTAAATACTCTCACCCTCACCTCCCACCGGCTCTCCCGGATTATAAGCACCAGTTCATAAATGGACAAGCGCTTTCACCCTGATTGGTTTTTTCCGAGAGCTGTGCGGGACTCTGCGACTCGCGCGACGTCCTCGCCACGTACTCTTGCAAATCCGCGGCAAACCATATTAAACTGACCCTCAGGCATATAATAGGAGGTATTTCATGATAAAGCATAACGAATATTTCGAGGGCAAAGTACAGAGCCTTGGCATGGACACCGAGGCAGGATACGCTACGGTGGGCATCATGGAACCGGGGAAATATACTTTTTCCACCTCTTCTGAAGAGCACATGACCGTGGTGGAGGGCTCCATGCGCGTGAGGCTGCCGGGCAAGGACTGGCAGGTTTTCGGGCCCGAAGAGACCTTTATCGTCCCGAAAGATACCTCCTTCGATCTCGAAGTGGAGGCGGACGTGGCATACCTTTGCTTCTATAAATAAATACCTCCCGTGGACTCCGTATTCCATTGCCGGGGCAGGGAAATTTTCGAAATTCTGACCCGATTAGTGTATAATAGGGGAGTGGCTTAAGGGATCGCTTCTATCCTCCCCGGGAAAACACTTCAGAGGAGACACGCGGCGTTGCCGTCGGGGGACGGGACGGATTCATAGTTGCGGGCGCGAATTATCCCACGGGCCGCCGGGGACGGGAGCGCATCCGAGGAGGAAATTTTGAAGACCATCGATGAAATTAATGAAAAAATAAAATCGGGCAAGGTGGTAGTGGTAACCGCCGAAGAGATGATCGGGATCGTCAAGGATAAGGGCGTAAAAGCGGCCGCCGCGCAGGTGGACGTGGTGACGACCGGGACCTTCGGCCCCATGTGCTCGAGCGGCATGTTCCTCAACGTGGGCCACTCGAAGCCGCGGATCAAGATTGGGGGCGGCAAGTGCTATCTTAATGATGTTCCCGCATACAGCGGACTTGCCGCGGTCGATGTCTACATAGGGGCCACGGCATCTCCTGACGACGATCCCAGAAATACCGTCTATCCCGGCGCATTCAAGTATGGCGGCGGGCACGTGATCGAAGAGTTCGTGGGCGGAAAAAACATCAGGCTCGTGGCGACCGCCTACGGCACGGACTGTTATCCCCGCAAGAAGATAGAGACCTATATAAATAAAAACAACGTAAACGAGGCATACCTCTATAACCCCCGAAACGACTACCAGAATTATAACGTGGCGGTCAACCTCACTCCCAAGGTGATTCATACCTATATGGGCGTACTGAAACCTAATATGGGGTGCGCCAACTATTCGAGCGCGGGCCAGCTCTCCCCTTTGCTCAAGGACCCCCTCTACCGCACGATCGGTATCGGCACGAGGATCTTCCTCGGGGGCGGCGTGGGCTATGTAGCCTGGCATGGCACGCAGCATAATCCCGATGTGATTCGCAGCGCCGAAGGCATACCGAGGGCGGGTGCGGGAACACTCGCAACCATAGGAGACGCCAAGCAGATGAGCCCCGAATTTCTGAAAGGGGCCAGCTTTATCGGATACGGCGCAACCATGTTCGTAGGCATAGGCATCCCCATACCTGTCCTCGATGAGGAGATGGCCTTCCTCACCTCCCGGGGCGACGAGGATTACTTCGCCCAGATCGTCGATTACGGCTCCGACTACCCCCAGCGGGAGCCGAAAAGCCTGGGAGAGGTGAGCTACGCCGAATTAAAGACCGGCACTATATCCTTTAACGGAAAGGAGATACCCTCCTTCCCCATATCCAGCTATTCGAAGGCGGTGGAGATCGCGACCCTCCTTAGAGACTGGATACAGGCGGGCAGCTTTCTCCTCACCAACCCCGTAGTGCCGCTGCCGGGCGTGGGTCAGGGGATAAAGATGAATACTCTCGAAGAGAGGTCCCCGGACAGGACGTAGGCGCCTCATCGGGAAGATAAGGTAAGAGATGAAGAAGAAAGCAATATCCCTCATTTCAGGGGGACTCGACAGCATCCTGTCCACAAAACTGATCATGGAGCAGGGCATAGAGGTCGTGGGGTTCCACTTTACCTCGCCTTTTGCCAGCAAGAGGGATAAGGAGAAGGGCGCCATGGCCGTGAAGACCGCGGCGGAGCTCGGCATCGAGCTTCTCACACGGCACAAGGGCGAGGATTACTTTGACGTGCTCCTCCACCCCAAGCACGGGTATGGCAAGAATATGAACCCCTGCATCGACTGCAGGATATACATGCTCCGGATCACCGCGGCAGTCATGGAGGAGACCGGGGCAAGCTTCGTGGTAACCGGCGAAGTCCTTGGGCAGCGCCCCATGTCACAGCGCAGGGAGACAATGCGGCAGATCGAGGTGGAGAGCGGCCTCGAAGGCCTCATCGTGAGGCCCCTTTGCGCACAGTGCTTTACCCCCACTATTCCGGAGCAGGAAGGTATACTGGACCGGTCGAAGCTCCTCTCCATCACGGGCAGAGGCAGAACGCCCCAGTACGGCCTGGCGCAAAAGTATAATCTCACCAGCTTCAGTAAGCCCGGCGGAGGTTGCCTTCTTACGGACCCGATCTTTGCCGCCAGATTTAAAGAATTTATTTCCATGGAGAAAACGTTCGGCATCCTCGATATCGATCTCCTCACCCTGGGCCGTCACTTCCGCCTGAGGGAAGACGTGAAGCTTATCGTGGGAAGGGACGAAGAGGAAAATGAAAGGCTCCGCTCCCTGTGCGCGCCCCCTTACCTCTTTTTTTCGCCCGAGGGGTTCAAGGGACCCGAGGCAGTGCTGAAGGGACCCCATGACGGGGAGATCATACGATTGGTAGCCAATATTATAGGTTTTTACGCCAAATATAAAGCCCCTAAGATTAGCGTAGTAGCCGGGAAGGTCGGGACCGAGACTTACACCGTCGAGAGGACCGAAGAGGACTACGAAAGATTCAGGGTTTAGGAGTGGACCTGCATGAAAGTATTTGAAGACTTTTACGTATACCCGTGGCTCTCTTACCAGGAGAACAACTGCAATACCGTGTTCATCGACGGCCACACGCCCGTGCTTATCGACCCGGGCCACACGCACCTCTTCGATAACGTGGTGCAGTCGATGGCGAGAGACGGCGTACGGCCGGAAAGTGCAAAGATGGTGCTCTGCACCCATGGCCATCCGGACCATATAGAAGCAATCGAACGCTTCGACGAGAGCGTCATCAAAGGGATAAGCAAAGAAGAATATGCCTTTCTCAACGATGGCTACCGCGAGCTCTTCCTTGCCGGGGGCTCCCAATCTCCCGCAAAGTCTTTTAACCTTTTCCTGAAAGAGGGGACATTGCAGGTGGGCGACAAGACGTTCAGGATCTTCCTCACCCCCGGTCACGCGCCGGGGGCCGTCTGCCTCTATTGGGAGGAAAAGAAAGTCCTTATCTCAGGGGACACGGTCTTTTATATGGGCGTGGGAAGGACCGACCTTTACGGGGGAGACGCCTCCCAACTCGCCCAAAGCATCGCCCGACTGGCCGCACTCGACATAGAATATCTCATCCCGGGCCATGGTGAGATGGTTCAGGGTGAAAAGACGATAAAGAAGAATTTCGAGGTCGTTCTGGAACAACTTTTTTGACTTCATCCCCGAATGAGGGGCGTTCATAGAGGCATGTGCAAAGTTCGGAAATATATGTTACAATAGTGAGGTGGTAAGTGAAAGTGTCTTTGCCTGCCGGAGATGTAAGGAAAACACAGACATCGGATCATGCCCCCGTCCCAACGATCCTATAAGTATCGAACCCGGTATCGACCGAAAGAAGGCCGGAAGAACCGGGTAAAGGGAAAAGAGGAGGAGAATATTTGAGAATACCCGATGAGTATGTATGTGATTTATGCGGTTACATGTTTCTCGACGGAGAAGTGCCTGAAAATTTCTGTCCGAATTGCGGAAGCAGCATGGTAACGAAAGAATTGAGCTACGATGAGTTCCTCGACGACGAGGCCTTCATCAATATAATGAACTACCACACCACCCGCGGAGGCTTGTAAGCCCCGCCCGATAGCCGGAAGATTCCAGACGGCGCCCTCCCAAGGGCGCTCTCCGGCCGCCCCATAGTTTCTACCCATAAAATCCCCACCGTGAAAAACCGTGTAATGCGTTAGTGCGTGTGATGCGTGTAATGCGTTAAAAGCGGAACTCGGAAAACGTATAATCGGAAAACGAGGATGCGTTAAAGCGCTGCTCTATGTCGTTAGTATTTGAATTATCTTAAGCGGCGCCGCCGGGTCATATTCTTTCTCAGATCGAGGCGACAAGGAGGAGCGTTCCGCAGGCGTACATTTTGGTACGTCAAGGAACGCGACGACGCGGTCAACGAAGAGCTGGGGAAGAAGATGACCCGGCGGATGATGGGCCGGCGGGGAGGGTGATAATTACTTTGGTGCCGGTTGCCATGGGCTCCATCCGTATCTTCCCGTAATGCTTTCTCACGATAAGCTTGGCCATGGGGAGGCCGAATCCCGTTCCTGCAAGTTTCGTGGAATAAAAGGGGGTGAAGAGGTCCTCGATCTCTTCCTGTTTCGGCGGTATGCCCCGGTTGAATATCTCTATCTCCACATTGAAGGGCGCAGCCTTTTCCTTCCGGGCGGTAATCTTAAGAAGGGGGTTTTCCGGGTCTACTGCTTCCATGCCGTTTCTCAGGAGGGCATAAAAAAGGCGTTTCAATTCTCCGGGGTCGCCCATGATCTTCATGGTATCGCCGCCACACTCGGTCTCCACCTTTACGTGATTGAAGAGCGCCTCTGCCCGAAGCTCCGAGAGCGGGGGGGCTATGACGCTATCCACCCTCAGGGGCTGAAAGTTTACCACCTCGTTGAAAATTTCCATATAGGCCTTTACGTCGGAGACCATACGCTCGAGCCTCTGGTTTTCTGCCATGAGCATCTCGTAAACCTTATATTCCTTGCTCCCTGCCGCCACCTGCTTCTGGAGGCGCTTTATGTTCCCTCCTATTACGAGGGCGGGGTTCCTCACCCGGTCTTCAACCCCCTGGAAGACCTGAAGGTCGCATCTCGTGGTCTTCTCGATGAATGCGTCCGTTTCTATAAGCAGGCAGAGATCGAGAAGCTTGTCGAAGACAAACACGAGAGTTGCCGAATAGGCAATTCCCGTCTCTTCCTGAATCACTTTGTGGCAGAACTGGCGAATAATGGAGAACCCGAGATTGGTGAAGCGATGGTCGAGATTCACCTCCACATGCCGCGCGCCTATACTCCACAGGTATGCCAGAAATTTCCCGTCAAGACGGGACCGGAAGAGCGAATCGAACCATGCGGCCCACACCTTCTTCAGAAGGCCCGGCTCGCTCTCGCTCTCGAGCACCACGCGCGCTTCGGGTATGCGGAAGAAGACATCGTAGAAATAATCGGCGAATTCGTCTTTTCTTGCGATAAAAAAGTCGGCGAAAGGGCTCAGGACATTGAGGTCCTTCTCGTCTATTCCGATTTTTTCCTTCAACTGGAATAATCGTTCATTCGGCGTGTGATCTTGTGTCACGAATAAGTCCTCCTGAAGCTGTCTTCCGGGTGAAGATATAAAGGGTCAATTATTCCTCCCATGGAGAAGCGGGCCCATTTCCTTCTTATCCCCCCGTAGCCGCGGGGGCCGCAGGCACGGACCACCGGTCGAGCCTCTCCAGTTCGTCCAGTCTTTCCTCGAAAGCTTGCGCCTTCTCGTAATGTGCAGCCGAGGAGGTCTCCAATTCTTCGAAGGTTTTATCTATTTCTCTTTTCGCGTTATGGATCGACATGGAGAGGGCCACGATCTGCTTGCCGTCATTATTGACCGATGCCCTGAGAAGAGTCCTGTTTTCCTCCTCAACCCGGGCCTCGAGCTCCATAATCTTTTTCTCGAGGGTATCGATTTTCTCCTTGAGCGGGTTGAGGACTTTTGAACGCTCCATAATAAGCTCTGCCCGGAGCCGCTTCAGCTCCTTCCGGTCGATGGCCTCCGGTCTTTCCGTCCGGCTCTCGGGCCTGCTTGTGCGGACCTCATCCTCGCTCTCCCATCCTACACGGCTTAAGAAATCATCATAAGTCCCGTCGAAGACGCTTACTCTGCCCCTGTCGAAGACGATCAACTTGGTGGCGAGGGCCTTCAGGATCATTTCACTGTGGGTGGCGATAAGGACCGCTCCTGTGAAGCCTTCGATCGCCTCGACCAGGGAATCGATCGATTCCATGTCGAGGTGGTTGGTCGGCTCGTCGAGAAGGAGGAGGTTCGCGGGGCTCACGAGTATCTTGCCCAGGAGGACCCTGCTCTTTTCACCACCGGAAAGAACACTCACCCTCTTGAGCGCCCTTTCGCCTTCGAACATCATGAGACCGCAGATAGTACGGATGGCGCCCTGCCCTCCCTCGTGAAAGGCGGAGCCGATCTCCTCCTCCACTGTATTCGCTGGAGTTAGACGGTCGATATTGGTCTGCCCGAAATAGCCCATCTTTACGTTCTCGTGAATGACAAGGCTTCCGGAAACCGGTCTCAGCTCCCCCGCACACAGGGAGAGGAGGGTGGTTTTTCCCTTTCCGTTCTTGCCTACAATTCCCACCCGGTCTTTCCTGCCGATGGCGACGGACAGCCTGTCTATCAGCGGCGGTCCCCCGGCGTTGAAGGAGAAGGAGAGGTCCCTCGCCTCCAGAAGCCATTTTCCATGGAAGGGGGCCGACTTGAATTGAAAGTCGAGATTCCGCTCCTCCGACAGCTTCTCGAGCCTCTCTCTTTTTTCGAGGCCCTTTATCTTCGACTGGACCGCTTTCGCCCGGGTCGCCTGGGCGCGGAACCGGTTCACGAAGAGCTCGATCTCTTTTCGCTTCTTGTCCTCGTGTATCCGGGTCTGTTCGTATACCTCCTCTTCCTGCAGGATCTGCTGGTAGAGCTTATGGGTCGACCCTTCCATTTTTCTGAACCCCTGGCGGTGGATCGCCATGGTATGGGTGGTCACGCTGTCCATGAAGGTCCGGTCATGGGTAATGAGGATCACCTCCCCTTTCCATGCGGTAAGAAAGCGCTGGAGCCAGCGCACGGAAAGGATATCGAGGTAATTGGTAGGCTCGTCGAGGAGGAGCATCTCAGGCCCCGAGACAAGGAGTCGGGCGAGGTTGAGCCTGATCTGATATCCCCCCGAAAGCTCGTGAGGGGATCGCTCGAAGTCTCCCTGCGAAAAACCGAGGCCCAGGAGGATCTCTTTCGCCTTATAGGTCCTGTCCGTTCCGTCTTCGTCCGCTTTCATATCGGCACACGCCTCTTTGAGCACGGTCGAGCGGGAAAAGGCGATATGCTGGGAAAGATACCCTATGGCATAGTGTCTGGAGATGTGGATGGAGCCCGCGTCAGGCTCCTCCTGACCAAGGATCAGGCGAAAAAGGGTAGTCTTGCCGCTTCCGTTCCTCCCCACGAGTCCGACCCGCTCACCGGGTCCCACCGAGAAGGAAGCGTTGTCAAAAAGGGTTTGCAGCCCGTATGCCTTGGTTAATCCTGTTATGGTAATCATAGTTTTTTGTCGATGCCCGTTTCTACATTCATGTTGTTCATCTTAAATGCTCATGTCAATCGATCGGCGGGAATTGGACGTCCATATATTACATGAGCGGCCTTGCAGTGTCAATTAAAGGGGTTCACGTGCAATTGAACGGGGTTCACGTCACCCCCTCGCCCGGCAAAGCCGGGTGAGCCTCCCCTTCGCGCTCGCTGTGCGAGCTACATTCCGCAGGTGGATCGGGATATTTGCGCTTTTTGGGTAGCACGCTGATAGCCCATAATGATGAGCATGCTTTAGGTCACTCCTTGGGCACGTTCACGGCAAGGATTTTCGGCTTTTGACGCATTGACGCATTTCCCGTTTTCCGGTTACACGTTTTCCGATTTTCTCATTTAACGCATTACACGCTTCACACGATCGCTTCACATGATTCACTCGCCTCCCCCGCTTCACTCTCTCGCACGATTTTAACCCTTGACTCCTTTTCGCATTAATTCTAATATCTTGAAAATGAAAACTCGGCTTTTGCCGTCTATTGAAGGAGCGGATATGGGAAGTTCTTTTTGGCTGCGGAACAGGAATCTTTTTCTTTTTTCAGGTATTGGGGTGTTGGTTTTCGCAATGGCCGGCTGTTCCGGCGGAAGCGGTTCGATAAAACATTACTCCCTTTATGCGATTTCCGATCCTCTCCCTGAAAAGAAGAATGAAGCCACCGCCTTTGTGCAGCTTCGTAAGGCGGGCGCCAATGTGGTCACCATAATCACCATGGAGAAGGTCAGCCAGAGCTTCCGCGTCTATAAGCAGGCAGGGGGAGAAGGCGAATTCAAGGCCAAGACGGTGGTCAATTCGGCTTTGCCCAAAGGTGTGGGACAGAGCTGGGAGACCGGTCCCGAACGGACAGTCACTTTCAAAGACCCGGAAAATTCGACCCTCCATGACCGGTACAGGATCGTTCCCATCGTAAACGGCGCCGAAGCCGCACCGCTTCGGATTGCCTACGAGACGGATGATCGCAATTATTATAAGGCAACAGAACATAAAGGGCCGGCCCAATAGACCGGATCGGATAATGAAGGTATAAAAGACGGACCTCTCACAGGTCTCACCCGATGAAACCTCTCGTATCATGAAAATAGACTGGACCCGGACCGAAGGATCTCCGTCGCCCCAGGGGGTGTCGTGGATAAAGGAAGAACAGGCCTTCAACTTCGCCCTTTATTCGGAAAATGCCACGGGGGTCACGCTCCTGCTCTACCACGAGACTGACCCTGTCCATCCCGTCCGCACCCACAGGTTGGATTACCTCAGGAACCGGTCGGGAAGAATCTGGCACTGCAGGATTCCCCTTACCGAGACAGGGGGCGCGAAATACTATGCCTATAAAGTAGAGGGGCCGATGGATCCCGCTAAGGGGCATCGCTTCGATCCGGAGAAGGTGCTCCTCGACCCGTTCGCCAGGGCGGTTTATTTCCCGCCCGGCTTCAGCAGGGAAGCGGCTCGCCGACCCGGCTCCAACGCGGGGAAGGCGCCCCTCGGGGTACTGAGGACGTCGAGGTCTCCTTTTGACTGGGGCGGGACGAAAAAACCATGGCACACCACCGACAAGATCATTTACGAGCTTCACGTGAGGGGTTTCACCATGAGGCCGAATTCGGGCATATCCCCGGAGAGACGGGGGACCTATGCGGGGCTCACGGAGAAGATCCCCTACTTCAAGGAGCTCGGAGTGACCGTGGTGGAGCTTCAGCCCGTGTTTCAGGGCGATCCCCAGGAAGGAAGCTTTTGGGGATATATGCCCCTCAATTTTTTCTCACCCAATGGGGCCTATGCGTGCACTATCGATGAATGCGACCAGATCGACGAGTTCAAGGCAATGGTGAAGGCGTTCCATGAGGCGGATATAGAGGTCATCCTCGATGTGGTGTATAACCACACCACCGAGGGCGATGAGACCGGCCCCACCTACAGCTTCCGGGGTATCGACAACTCGGCGTTCTACCTGCTCCAGGAAGACCGACGCTTTTACCGCAACGATACGGGCGTGGGAAATGTCTTCGAGTGCGCCCATCCTTACGTGCGCATGGCCATTACGGAAAGCCTCAGTTATTGGGCAAAACAGATGGGCGTGGACGGCTTCCGCTTTGACCTTGCCTCCATATTCACCCGGGACATGACGGGAAAGATCAATCTCAAGGACCCGCCGATCGTGACCGAAATCAGGGTCCATCCCGATCTTCTGAATGTGGAGCTGATCGCCGAGGCGTGGGACCTGGCGACGTACCAGCTCGGCAAGAGCTTTCCCGGCCTCTTCTGGCATCAATGGAACGGCATGTACAGGGATGATATCCGCTCATTCGTCCGGGGAGACCGGGGGAAAGTGGCGGCCCTTATGACCCGTCTTTACGGCAGCAGCGACCTTTTCCCCGATGACCTGGAGAACGTCTTCCATCCCTACCAGAGCATAAATTTCGTCACGGCCCACGACGGGTTTTGTCTTTACGACCTCGTATCCTATAATAAGAAGCATAACGAGGCGAACGGCCACGACAATACGGACGGGACCGACTTCAACCTGAGCTGGAACTGCGGGTGGGAAGGGGATATCGATCTCCCTCCCGGCGTGCTTTCCCTACGGAAGCAGCAGATAAAAAACTTCTGCACCCTCCTCTTTCTTTCGAACGGCACCCCCATGATCCGGGCAGGGGATGAGTTCATGAACACCCAGAAAGGGAATAACAACCCCTATAACCAGGATAATGAGATTACCTGGGTCGACTGGGACCTCCTCGAAAAAAACCGCGATATATTCAGGTTCTTCAAGCTCATGATCGCCTTCAGGAAGGACCACCCTTCTGTGGCGAGGAGCCGTTTCTGGCGGGAAGACGTGAAATGGTACGGCGCGGGAGGCCATGTCGATATGGAGCCTGATTCCCATAGCCTCGCCTTTTGCCTTCACGGCGCTTCCGAAGAAGATGACGATATCTATATGATGATCAATGCGGGCGAGGAGGACCTTCGATTCCTCGTCCAGGAAGGTTCGGCCCATGAATGGATGAGAGTCGCGGATACGAGCGAGCCCCCTCCCTTCGACATAAGAGGGGCCGGGGAAGAAGAGCCCCTCGTCAGTCTTGCCTATACGGTAAAATCCCGGTCCGTGGTGCTCCTCCTCAGGAGGCCCGGCTTCTCCGGCTCTCCTTCTCCGACACCTTAACGCCCCGCGTTCCATTCCGTATCAAAAAAGAGCTCACAAAAGAGATGAAGGCTACGAATCCCCCCAGCAGGTACGCATCTTTGAACCCTGAAAAGAGCATGGGGAGGGGAGTGGCGTGGACCCCCGCCCTTAAGGAGTGGCCGGGCAGGGAATGGGAGAAGAGGGCCTCGAAGAGGGTTACACCAAAGACGAGGCCGAGGCTCGTGACGGTATTGAAAACCCCTGAAGAGATGCCCTGCTCGTCGTGAGGGGCGAGCTTCATGGCCTGGTTGTTATTGGGCGAGATGAACATGCCGAAGGAGAAGGCGAGCCATACGAGAAAGATCAGGGGAAAGATGATCTCCTGAAAGGAGAGGGTAAATACGAAGGTGAAGGTGCACAGTGCCGCGGAGGCCATCGCGAGGGCGCAAAGAACACTCGGGTCGATCTTGTCTGAAAGCTTCCCGGCAAAGGGTCCCGTGATCATGTAGATGATAGAAAAAGCGGTAATGGTGAGCCCTGCCTGGGCGGTCTCCAGCCCCTGCACGAGCTCGAGGTAAAAAGGCATGAGAAAGCCCGAGCCCGCCATGAGCATGAAGGCAGAGAAGGCGGCGATATTCGCATAGGTGAACCTCATGTTCCGGAAAAGGCTCAGGTCGAGCATGGGATGGGGATGTCCCTTTTCCCACGCGAAAAAGGATAAGAGGAGAATGACTGCCAGGGCAAAGCAGCCGAGGGTGGATAATGAGAGCCAGCCCGCTTCCCCGCCTGCATTGAGCCCGTAAATGAGGGCGAGGAGCCCGGAAAAGCTCATGAGGGTGCCCGGGACGTCGAACTCTTTCAGTTTTCTCAGGGCTATCTTTTCTTTGGGTCCCGATTCCCGTATGGACCTGTGGGCAATGAAAATGGCGAGTATGCCGACGGGCACGTTTATGAGAAATACCCAGCGCCACGACAGGAACCCGGTGAGAAAGCCCCCGACAGGGGCGCCCACGATCACTCCGAGACCCGCCCCGGTGCCGAGGATGCCGAAGGCCCGGCCGAGGGCGTCTTTCGGCAGAAGGTGGGGGACCATGGCAAAGGCGCTCGTCACGAGCATGGCGCCCCCTAAACCCTGAATGCAGCGGAAGGCGATGAGGGAGTCGACGGAGGGGGCGATGCCGCAGAGCAGTGACGAGAGGGTGAAGAGGGCGTAACCCCCGATAAAGGTCTTTTTGAGCCCTATGTCATCCCCGAGCTTGCCGAAGACCATCATGGTGGTGGTCTGGATGAGGAGGTAGCTCAGTATCACCCATGAGGCCTTGGAAGGTCCAATCTTGAAATAGCGGGAGATGGTGGGCAGGGAGATGTTTACGATGGAGCTGTCGAGCTTCGACATGAAGGCAGCGAAGGCGATGCTGACGATGATCCAGCGTTGAGCCTTGTGATCTGTTACGGTCTCCATCGCCATAGGAATGCTTTGCTATACCATTCATCGCGCGCGGTAATCAATATATTTCGCGTTTGGTGCCGAAGCCGGGTCAAGATCAAAACCTTTTTTTTCGCCGCAGATAACTACGGATAAAATCGGATGAAGACATGTGAACAATTTGCCCGGCCGACCCTGGCCGGGCAAATACTCTCGGCCCTTCGGGCCTGAGAGTAGTCCAACCGGTAGTGTCACCGGTTGGACTAATTAGTCGCTTTTATCCGCCCTTATCCGGTTTTATCTGCGGCAAAATAAGGTTTTAGCGGCTCCGGCTTCTTCCTCCACGCACCCTCATCTGAGTATGATCCGGGCGTCGGCCGCCACGGCTCGCGTGGGAGAACAGATCACGGGGTTGAGGTCGATCGATTCTATCCGGTCCCCAAGGTCCATGAGGAGGGCGGAGAAATTAAGGAGCATGGCAGTGAGGGCTCCCACGTCTATAGGCTCCGCGCCCCGGTATCCCTCCAAAAGGGGGCGCGCCTTCAATGAGGCGAGCATGGACCCCACGTCCTTTTCCACGAGCGGCGCCATCCTCAAGGCCACGTCCTTGTAAATCTCCACTGCCGTCCCGCCCGCCCCGAGAAGGACGATTGGGCCGAACTGGTCGTCAATCTTTGCGCCCGCGATAAGCTCCACACCTTTCACCATCTCTTCGACGATCACCCCTGTTGCCCCGTCGAGGAGCATCATACGACCGAAGGCGCGGTTGAGATCCCCCTCGTTCGTGATGCCGGCGGCCACTCCCCCCACATCCGACTTATGGACGATGCGAGGGGAGACGACCTTCGCCACCACCGGATAGCCCAGGTCCTTTGCAAAAGCGGCTGCGGCCTCGGGGTCTTCGGTGAAGATGAAGCGGGTCGTATCGATGCCCGCAAGACGGAGGAGTTTTTTTGCGTCGGGCTCCATGATCCATCCCATGGAAGCGCTCGCGTCGAGAATGTCCGTGATCTCCTGATTCAGCATCGCTTGTTCCTCCTTAGGGCTTCGGCCATCTGCACGGCGGCCTCCACGGAATGGGCAACGGGGATATTGTTCGAGATGAACCCTTCGATGAGGATCGCATACCTCTCCACATGGGGCACGTAGGCGACGATCGGCTTGCCTTCCTGCTGGTATACGGTGCCGAGCCTGGCGCCGAGATCCATGGTAACCCCCGGAAGGTAGGGGAGGACCAGCGTAATGATGCAGTCGAGGTCGGCCTTCCTGCTCAAATACCTCGCGGCCTCGACGAAATCCTCGTCTATCGAGCTTCCCGTGAGGTCGATGGGGTTCGTGTAGGTAGTGATCGCCTGAATCGAGGGCGAGAGGACCTGTCGCAGCTCCGCCTGTTCCTTCTCCGTAAGGGCCGGGACTTCGAGGCCCTTGGCAATGCTTTCATCGATGGCGAGGGCGCCGTGACCGCCGCTGCCCGTGATAATGCCCACCCTGCCCTGAAAGGACTCTTTGTAGGAGGATAATGATTCGGCGAAGGAGACCAGCTCCGATTCTTCCCGTGCCTCGATAATGCCGTATTGGGCCATAACCGCGGAGAAGACCTCGTAATTTCCCGCCATGGAGGCGGTATGGCTGCTTACGGCCTTTGATCCGCCGGGGGTCTTTCCCGATTTGAGCACGATTACGGGCTTGCCACATTCCCCCGCAGTCAGGACGAACTCCCTCCCGCCGTTTTTCTCGAAGCCTTCGAGGTAGAAGGCGATCACGTCCGTATCCGGGTCCTGGGTAAAATACCTGAGGAGGTCCGTCTCTTTGATGAGGGCCTTGTTCCCGATGCTCACCCCGGCGGAGAGGCCGACCCCTTCGTTCGCGCACCTCAGCATATGGTCCACGAGGATGCCGCCGCTCTGACTCACCAGGGCCACCCTGCCCTGTTCGGGCTTCACCATGCGCTCGGTGGGGACGAAGAAGGTATCGATAAAAGGAGGGGCATAAATGCCGAGGCAGTTAGGCCCGATAAAGGGGAAGTCCCCATCCCGGGCCAGGGCGACGAGGCGGTCCTGAAGGTCGGCTCGCCCTGTCTCCGCGAAGCCTCCGGAGACCACCACGGCCCCTTTCACCCCCGCGGCAATGCACTCCTCCATGACCTGGGGCACGAAATCCGCCTTTGTGGCGATCACCGCCACGTCAATAGGCTCCGGCAGGTCGGCGACGTTCTTGTAGAGCGGCTCGCACCGCAGGGTCCCTCCCCGGCCGTTCACCCCGTAGACCTTGACCCGGTGGCGCAGGAGGTTCTTATGGAATATCACGTTGGCGGGATGGTCGTCTTTTGTAAGGGAAATCCCGATGACCGCCAGGGTCCGCGGTTTAAATATGGCATTTAAATCCATGAGCGCCTCCTTTGGCATAATAATTCTGCCTGCCGGCTCCCGATCGGGAGAGCCTGCAACCTGTCTCTTATGCTTTGGCTTTCTCTTTTGTGGCGAGATCGATCCTCTTTCTTACCATTGCCCAGCTTTCCGTGGTCAGGAAACTCTCGTCCATATTCTCCGCCATGACCCGCAGTCTTTTGACAGGAAGGGCGAAGGTGAGGACGTTCGGCCTCACGCAGGGCCGGGCCGAGACATCGAGCATGCCGAGCACTGCCTTCGGGCCCTCTGTCTCCCGCTCGAGATAAGGGAACTGGACGATCGCGGCGCATCCCGAGCCGAAGGGCGACATGACGCCATCCAACCCCTTCACGTCAAAGTTGGCGAGGGTAAAGAGCCCTGAAAGTACATCAGGAGATGCAAAGAAGATCGCCACCTGGGGATCGTCCCCGTCGGCGATCTTGTCCCATCTTTTAAACACCATGTACGGCGCGGGCGCCTTCCACCCGGGCAGCAATGTCGTGTAATCCTTTACCAGCTCGGGCGTCTTCTTGTACCGCTCCCCCTCGACCGTGCCGGGGAGGCCGCAGGAGAGGAAATATTCGAAATGGGGCATCCACCCCTCGCTATAGCCGAGGTAATGCTTGCCCCCGAAGCAGCCGATGGAGCCCGCGTCGAAGAGGATGCTTTTCCCCACGGCCACCCGCGCCAGGTCCGCCACCATGCACCGGTGGACCTCGGGGGCCTTCACCTTGATAACGCCTTCTTCCTCTTTATCCGTGTAGTAAAAGACCATGGGCAGGGGCGCATCGCCGAAATATTTCTGCCACAGGGCCATGAAGCGCCCCTTGAATGCTCCATCCATATCCGTTCCTCCCTTGATTGATCTGTCTGCCCGCGGGCAGACTTTCTTCTCTAGAATTTGACCCGTACCCGGTAGGTCAGCTTTGTCTCACCGTCCTTTTTGACGGGTGCCTGAAAGAAGATAGTACGGCTATCCTCTTTTGTATACTCGAGGGACGACTCCAATACCTTCCAGTCCCCGGGCAAGGGCTCCACGACCTTCACGACCACGTCCTCTTTCTTATGGTTCCTCAGGGTGATCTCGAAGGCGACTTCGTAGGTGTCCTTGGATATCTTCTCCCACTGGGTCTGCTTCCTCTTTGCCGCGATATCGAAGGCATAGCCGAGGCGGGCCCTGATCTTCTCGTCTTTCGGCGTGTGCTCGATCCGGTCTTCGCCGATAAACTGGCGGCTCCCGTCGCGGTCGAGCTTATAGACCCTGATGGTGCCCTTGGGCAGGGGCATTCCGAGGTTATGCTCCTTCTTGTTCATCATCTCCACGTAGACCGCCACTTTTTCCTTGGCAATAAGGTCTTCATAGCGGCTCTGATAGTAATAGGGCGCCCCCTTGTAAATGAATTCCTTCGTGACCGGGATTCCCTGGGTTTCGAGGAAGCTTACCTGCTTGGTCTGGTTTTCTTTGATGGTGGTTCGCCGGTCCAGCTTATAAATGTGGTATTCGAAAAAAGACTCCTCCTGGAATTGGGGCGCTCCCGCGGCCTTTTTCACGGGAGACGGGTACATTTGGGCGGGACGGACCTGCTCCACCCTGTTGACGTCCCCTGCCACGAGCTTGAGCCGCGCGTCCTTATACATGGCGCCGCTCTTGTTGTCGATCGTGACCCAGCCCGAGAGGTCGGCCCTCGTATCTTTTTCGTCAAGGATCATCACGTAATCGGCATACCAGTTGATTCCGCCGGTCAGGTAAAGGGCCTCCACGTCGAGGGAGGCGGCTGCCTGGCTCTCGACGAGCCACACCAGGGTGGGCCGGGGGATAAGGTTCTCCGGAATGCGGGGAAATATGATCCTTCCGGGATGGTTGAAGGTGATCTCGTTGCCGATCTTATATACTATCGTGCCGTTGTTCGACGAGACAATCGTGGCCGGCACGATCTCTTCCTTGTCCGTATAGGAGTTCCTGGTGACGAGCTTCACTTCCTTGCCCACATACTTATCGAGGAGCTTTGCGGGATTCAGGAGGTCGTATTCGTAATTCTGCTCGATCACGGAGAGGCCGTCGGGATGGGAGGAGGACTTGATGCCCACGCTCGTGGGGATGATCTGGGACGCCACGCCCATGAACCGCAACTCCTGAACGCCTTTGATAAAGGGTATTTTCCTCTGGTCCTTCACAAGGCCGATGTTGCTGTTATAGACCGTGACCTCGACGGAGGTCTGCTCCGCGAGGTCCGTGGAGCGGCTCTCCACGGCAGGAGCGAACCGGGCCGCTGAAATCACAAAGGCCGCGGCCATACTGAAAATGATGATTCTCTTCATACGTCTTCCTCCTTTTCTATGAAACGTGGCACAGGAGATTGAAAGGACAGACCGCACAGGACAGGTCGTCGAAAGGCCGAAGGGATAAGGACCTGTCGAGGATATGGGTAAAGACGGTACTCACGCCCCTCATGTATCCCTCCTGGAGGGCATCTCTCTCGCCGGCCTCATCTGTTTTGAACAACACCTCTTCCTGGTTATTCTTGAGAAAGAGGAGCTTCCCGTTAATTCTTTGCGAAGGACCGCCGAGGCTCTGTCTCAGGAGATGGACGTAAAGGGGAAGCTGGAAACTGGGAACCCGCCGGTGGATCTCCTCTATGGAATCGAAGTCCGTCTTCCCGAGGAGCCCCCGGGGATACTCCCTCGTGGCCCCGGTTTTGTAATCCACTATGGTATATTCATCCCGGCCGGGGCAGAAATCGATCCTGTCCACCCGCCCCTTGAGCCTCACCGGTATTGGGGCCGCGTCGAAGGGGGAATCGAAAGGCGCTTCGAGGTGCTTCACGATAAAGGGCGCCGGGGCTTCCCCCAAGTTCTTTCGCAGGAAGGCGTCGAGCTTGAAGAAAGCGAGCTTCTTGAACATGTAGAACTCACCCGTGATGACCCGGTGCCTGAACTCCCTTTCCAGGGCGTCCGTCATGGATACCTTCAGCGCCTCGTACATGGAGGGGTCGATCTCCCTCTCTTTGAAAGGAAGGAATGTGTGAAAGAGTATCTGGTGGATGATGTGGCCCCGGTCCATGACATCCATCTCCTCCGAGACCTCCTTCCTCTCCTCGAACCTGAGGATGCGCCCGAAATAAAAGAAGACGGGGCAGCGGATATAGTCGTCGATATCGGAAGGCGAGTAGACGCGGGTAGTCAGGGCGTTCCAGACCTCGTCGCCTTTTTCGACGGCGGGAAGTGCCCTTCCCGGCGTGAGCCTTATCCGTACTGTGGTCCGGTCCACGGGGACCACGTCGAGTGCCCCTGCCGCCTTCTCCTTTTGCCAGATGAGCTGCTCGATATACCTGCTTCTCGGCCGGTCTTCCGCGTCCGCATAGATGAGGTGCACGTGCCGGGCCGATTCTATGAGGCGGGTGAAATAGTACCGGTAGATCTCCTCCTGGTATTCCGTAGACGGTATACCGAGCTTGTCGTAGACCCCGAGGGGCACGAGGGGGTCGATCTTCCTGGACTGGGGCATTACCCCTTCGTTCACATCAAGCATGACGACCGTGTCGAAGCTCAGGTTCCTCGATTCAAGAACGCCTATGATCTCGAGGGGCTCGATGGGCCGCGTGTCGAAGGGGAGGCTCGCGCTCTTCAGGAACTGGAGGAGAAAATCGGAGACGGTCCGCCGGTTCTCTTTCTCCCTTGGATCGAATATCTCGCGGCTGAACCGCGCGCCCTTTATCTTGTCGAGAAGCTCGAAGGCGCGGGTGAATATCTCGCCCGAGAGCACGTAGGCACGGACCGGCGTATTCCTGAGGATAAAATCGAGAAGGCGGCCCAAGCCTTCCGCAAAATCATAAAGGGTCTTCGCCTTTTCAAAGGCACGGAAAAAGAGGGTGTGGATCTCAACGAGGGCCTTGAGCGCTCCTTTCAGGTTCTCCGAGCCGGCCTCGTCGCCCTCGGCGATCAGGCGCGCCGCCCGTTCCATGTCAGTGAGGGTGACAAAGGCCCGAAGGGCCACGGGGCTGCCGAACACGTCTCCCGCGAGGGCCCTCTCCAAGGTGAGGAGCAGGTTTCTCAGTCCCTCGTCGAGTCCCAGGTTCTTCACGAAGGGATGGAGAGCCACCGCGAGGTAAGACTTGGCGGGATAATATCCCCTCTCCCGCATCGCGGTCTGGGCAGCCGCCACATTGGCGATGAGGTCGAACACGGGCGTGCGCTCCAGGGGATAGCCGAGGGATATGTTATAAGGCGTCTCCACCCGATCGACGGCAAAGGTGAGAAGGGGGAAAAGGGCCTCCGACAGGGGCAGTACGACGGCAGTCTTCCCCGGCTCGCTCTTTTCGAGCACTTCAAGGCATTTAAGCGCCTGGGCATGGGTATCGAATCCGGAATGGAACGCAATTTCAGCAGGGGATCGTCTTTCGCAGGGGATCGTCTCCACCTCCGCGCCGAAATAGGAGACGAGGCGGTTGAGGATGGGCCATTCAGCGGGGTCGCCTTCCAGGATCACGTCGGAGGCGCCGCGCTTCCAGAGCCGCCGGGTGATCTCTTTTTCCACGCCCGTGAGGCCGAAGGGGCCGGCAAAATAGATATGGCTGAACTCGTCGAGGGGGAGCCCGTCTAAAGCCTCAAGGGTCTTGACGTATTTATAGCCCCTCGTGAAGAGTCCTTCTTCGTCGAGCATGGCATGGAACCTCTCTCTCAGCGCGCTCACGTGGGTGAGGAGGTCGTTGATGCTCTCCGGCACGTCGTAGCCCAGCTCCGCGTTCCTTTCGAGGGAGCGGAGCCTCTCGGGGGAGACGTCCTCGCCGTCGATCTGGTCGATAAAAGAGAAGAGATACTGTCCCCAATAGTAGAACCGGTCGAACCCTTTCCCTCCCAGCTTGTGGCCGTGAAACTCGTCGAGGGAGAGGACCGCCTGGTGGAGAAGCCAGATCGCGTCGTTGTATTCGATGTCCGAGTAGGAGGGATAGGCCTTCAGGGCCAGAAAATCGACGAATTCTTCGATGGAGAAAAAGGCCGGGGAATAAAAGGGACCGGCCAGGCTCTCCGCCAGCCGCCGCCTGAGGTACAAGGCAGGCCTCTTGCCGGGGAAGACCACGGCGATCTCGTGAAGGGGCCTGCCGCTTTTCAGGATAAAGGCGGCGAGGACGTCGATGAAGTCCGTCCCGAAGGGGATCGAGTAGAGGGGCCTCATAAAGCCTCCACCTTGTTCTCGTCAATATAGAGGAGGTATTTCCGCACCGTCTTTTCCGGGTGGATCTCCTGAAGGAGGCGGCCGTAATTGGCGATCTGGCTCCGGTGGGCCGCGCTTCGGGTCTCGCCGGTCTTGAAATCGATCACGTCGACAAACCCGCCGCAGATCATGATCCTGTCGGCCTTATAGGCGTCCCCCCGCCTGTCGGTCAGCTCTTTTTCCGTGTAGACGAGGGTTTCCTCTTCTCCGGGCAGGAAGAACCTTCTGAAGGGCTCATGCCTGAAGAAGCGGGTGATGAAGCGGCGGATCTCCTCCTCGTGCTCGTTAAGGCCGAACCGCATCGCGCCCCGGCGGCATGCATCCACGAGAAAGGCATCCGCCTCGGGAGGCAGGAAGGTAATGAGGGAGAGGATGTAGTGGATCACGTCCCCTTTCCTCTTTGCCCTCACCTGGTCGCGGGAGCAGCCCTCGGGCGGCTCGAACTTGGCCCGCACCTTCTCCATCCATCGGATCTCGCCCCCCTTTCCGGTCGAGTCGGCTGCCAGGGTGCGACCGAAAATGGAAAGGTCGGGTTTACAAATCTCCGGGGTCGCAGGGCCTTCATCCATAGCCGGTCTTATCCCTTCCCTTTCTCTCTTACTGCCGATCTCGATAGCGGATTGAGACCGATAATCGGCAAACTCTTCCATGGAGAAGACGTAGTCGATGAGATAATTCTTCTGCCGGTCCGAATCGGCGAGGATTATGTAAAGCTCCTTTTCCGCCCGGGTACAGGCCACATAGGCGTTATTGATCTCATCGACGAGATATTCCGTCTCCTTTTCGAGATAGACCTCTTTCAGGCGAGGGGAATATTCGGCATATTCCTTCTTGATGTGGAGGAGCCTCAGCCCTTCCGCGCCGGCGGTGAAGAACTTGCCCTTGTCGCGCCTGTCGGCAGCGCCGAAGCTCGCGAGCTTAAGAAAGGGGAGGATCACCACCCCGAACTGGAGGCCCTTGGCCTTGTGCACGGTGAGCACCTTGACCGCGTTCGCCCCTTCGGTAGTCTTGAGGAGAAAAGGCCCGTCATCCTCCCGCGTATCTCCGAAGGCGGAACCGGCCGCGCCCTTCCAGAACTGGAGAAAACCGGTGAGGTTGTTGCTCCCCAGCCCCTCCCTCTTCTTTATCATCTCGCAAAGGTGGAGAAAGTAAGGCGCCTCCTCGGGAAAGCGCTCGAGGACCGCCCACCTTTTGAGGGAGAGGACAAAAAGCTCGTAGAGGGGGAGATACCCGGCGCTTTTAAAGAAGGGGGCGAAATATTCCTCCCAGGGCAAGGGAAAATCGCGCTGGAAGGCCCGGTAGAGGAGAATGCGCACCTCGACGGAGAGCCGTTGACGGGTAATCCAGAGCATGATCTCCTTCGGATCGATTGCACAGAGGCCCGAAAAGAGGGCGCCCGTGAGGAACCCCGCGAGGGCCGCGTCGTCATGAGGCGCGCTCAGGAACTGGAGAAAACCGATCGTCTCCCGGACGAGGACATTATTCTTCACGTTGACCGTAAACTCCGAGTCCACACTGACCCCGGCTTCGAGGAGCTTCTTCACCACCAGCTCCGCCTCGTGGCGCCGCCGCACCAGGACCGCGATCTCCCGGTCTTCGTAGACGCCCCGCTCCCTGATCTCCCTTACAATATCCCCCACCTTCCCGGCGATGAGCCGCTCCCTCTCGTCTTTCGAGAGCTGCCCGTCCCCGGATTCCCCGTCGACCCGCTCCACGTAGACATATCCCGCTTTCTTCTTCGCCGCGAGGCACTGCTGGCCCGACCCCTCGTAGGTCTCGACGATCCGGCTCCAATCCCCCGGCATATCGCCGTTCGCCACGGAACCCAGGAGGCGCGTCATATTATCCCGGTCGAAAAGGGCGTTATTGAAGGCGATCACGTGCTCGCCGCTCCGGTAATTGATGTCGAGGCAGACGGGATGGACCGGGTATGAGGGATAGGAGGAGGAAATCTCATCGACCAGCTCGGCCTTGCCTCCACGCCACCGGTAAATCGCCTGCTTCTTGTCCCCCACCACGAAGAGGGTCCCGCCCCGCGATAATGCCTCGTCCGCGAGGATGCCGATATTTTTCCACTGGAGGTGGTTCGTATCCTGAAATTCATCGATAAGGAAATGGGAATACCGCTCCGCCAGGGCATAATAGATCTCGGGAATGAAATGCTCGCCGCAGATCACGTCCTGGAGGAGCTTATTGAGCTCCTCGATAAGGATGAGCCGCTGGCGAAAGGTCACTTCCCGCCGCAGCCGGTCCTTAAAAAGGGAGTACACTTCGAGATAGGAAGAAAACTTCGTCTCCGCGAGCCCCTCCACGTAAGATGCAATGAGCCCCCGAATGCCGGTCCACGCCTCCTCCCATGCCTCGTCCGCAGGGGCGCTCCCCTTGTTGAGCGATCCGGCCAGGGTGGGCCGTTTGTAACAGGCGCTCCCCTTGAAATCGGTCCGGGTCAGGCCCGAGAGGTTCTCGAGGGCATTGAGGAAATCCTTCCGGACCTTCAAGCCGTCAGCCTCAGTAAGCAAGGCGAGGAGTCCTTCCGCATCCCGGGCGATCTCCCGCCCCAGATCAATGACATGATCGAGCCCCGGCCCCGAAAGGAACTCCTTGTTCTCCTTGGTCTCCTCCTTCCAGAACCGGTAGACCGTCTCCGTAAGGAACCGGGCAGGCGCCCACGCCGCGTTCTCCCCCTCGATCTCCAGATAAGCCCACAGGAAGTCATCGAAGCGCCGCTTTACCTCCCGGTCCTCAAGGATCTCCTGAAGGCACTCCTGAAGCACCGCATCCACATAGAGGGCCGAATCAAGAGAGATCTCGAAGTCAGGAGGCAGCCCCAGCTTGAAAGCCGAGGCCTTGAGGGTAAGGTTCACGAAAGAGTCGATGGTGCCCACCTTAAAATCATAAAAATTCCGCACCAGGTTCTCAAAATCCTCCTCCACCGTCCGCATAAGGTCCGCCCGCACCCGGGGATCGGCGCCGTCTCCGAGGATCTGGTCGATGGGCGTAAGGGTAGAGCCTTTAAAGGGTATGTCGAGGATGATCCTCTTCATCCAGTCCGTAATGCGGCTTCGCATCTCGGCGGCGGCCTTGTTGGTGAAGGTGATGGCTACGATGTTGCAGATGCGGCTCTTTAGGGCGTTGGTGCCGGAGGGGGAAGGTAAGGCTAAGAGTTGGAGGTAGCGGAGGGCCAGGTTATAGGTCTTTCCGGCGCCGGCGGAGGATTTTACGGTGATGATGTGGGGGGATTGGTGATCGATGGGCATAAAAGAAAGATATCACGGGATCATTGGGTTTGGCGAGCTATTTCCCATCATCTCATCAACCCGTCTTCTTGACCATCTCCGCGTTGGGCGCGTCTCATCGGCCTGTCTTCTTCCCCATCTCCGCGTTGGGCGCGTCGTCGCTTTCCTTGACTTACTAAGAGTACGCCGGCGTCGACTCCTTCTTCCCGCCTTGATATGAGAAAGAATACAGGCCGATGGAAGGGGGTTTGGGGGGGTTGGCGTTCCAACGCATAGATGACACTCCAGATATTCAATCACAATGATAGGCAGGCTCATCAGCTAATTGGTTGACAAACCACACCCTTTACTGGGAGAATAGGTCTTAAGATTGCTAAATAAGGGGTTGCATTGTGGCTGATAAATCTTTTAACATATTCAAAATACCGGATAATGAGCTTGTTCGGTCTTTAGAGACAATAGCAAATGTTCTTAACGCACCTCCCAATATAACCATCCGGTTTTTAACAGAGACCCCTCCGGTGGCGTTAGATACGATGGAACCAGATGAACGCGCTACAATTATCAGCAATAACGATTCTTTCATAGAAAGCGCAATACTAACCGTCCAGGCTCTTAGAACGCAAATTAGCGTAAACAGGGGACAAAACGGTTTCGATAGGGCAAATATTAACATACCAGATGATACTGCGCCCGCCAAATTAATACAGATTATGTGTCAAAGGTAGCCACAGAGGCTAGCAGTCTGTCGGACTCAGGCATATTTTGCATAAAATCTTGCAATTCAGGGGGCGTCAGACCATTCATTTTCAACATTATGTGCAGCAGAGGCGAATTTTGAGGGTCACTTTTTCGAGAAACAGGCAAGCCCGACAGGCTGCCGGAGTGGAGTAAAATGGTTCGGTTGATCGGAAGACATCCCAGAATAGCATTGGTGCTGATTAATGTTGTATTGTTTGTCCTGGTTTTAGGAATAATTGAGATTCTGTTAAGATCGTTTGCTCCTTTTAACATTGCAACGATTGGTCACCGATCTTCTGAAAATGCCGACAAATACGGTTGGGGGTTTAATCCGCACGAAAGACTCGCAATATTAGATCCGGACACTGGAGAAACGTTTATTGATTCTGCAAATAATCATGGCTGGCGAGACAGAGATAGGGAATATGATAATAAGAATAAGGCATACCGGATCCTTGTCTTGGGGGATTCGGTGACGTATGGAGCTATCGTTCCGGCCGAAAAAGTATATACCCGCATATTAGAAGACGAATTACGGCAGAAGGGATACAACATAGAGATAATTAATATCGCATACGGAGGGTGGGGCACAGATCAACAACTCGAAGCATTAGTGAATGAAGGAATCAAATATAAACCTAACCTGATAATCGTGCAGTTTTGTACAAACGATCTTACAGACAATACCGTTGGCGCCAATAAGAAAGAAAATCGATTGGAGAATCTTGGAAACAGGAAACCTTTCTATTATGAGCTGGATGAAAATCAAGTGTTGCACAGAAAAGAAAACCCAAACTATAAGAGGTGGGAACCGAAACCCCCAGACCAACAAATCAGAACAGTAATATATCATTCGGAGGTTTATAAACGTCTTTATGCTGTGTATTTGCGTTATAGGCACCGAGAGGTAAACAATAAATATAGGATTACCGATAATCAGCTCATTCATTTACAACGCGTAATAGGCTTAAGTGAGGATTCAAGCCTGTACAAATTTTTACATAATCATAAAGACATGAATTTATCTTTGGAGGATTTAGCCAATGCTATAAATTCATCCGAATATTCCAATTCACGAAACACTATTTATAGAATTCTTGAAGATAGGTGGTTCCATGCTTACTGGTCACTTGACAAATTTGTGCCAAGGCATGCCGACCCGGAGTCATACGAATTTAGACTTTATTTTGCCCTTATAGGCGAAATAAGGAAACATGCAAAGCTGATCGATGCAGACGTAGTGATATTTCCTGAAACAGAGGAAGGGCACTATCAATGGTCGTTGAGTTGGCACAGGATAAGAGATGATGAGCGTTCAAGAATCAATTATTTGAGTCATATTCAAGTGATTAAATCGGCAATGAAAGAAATGGGGGTGGATGTAATAGATAATATCACTCCTTACCAGAGGGCTCGGAATGATCCACACCCTAACATAGAAGGCAATCAATCAATGGCAAGCGATATATCGAGGTATCTGATGTTGCGTAAAAAAGGGTTAGAAACAGGCGAATTCAACTTCAAAGTGCACCACCTGAAGCCTGACGATAGACTTCATAAGGTGTCCGGTAGTTGAGGCACTTCCTGGGTCTATTATTGAGCTTTTTTACCACAAGTGCAACTTCTTTTTCGGTGATGAGCCGGAAGTCCGTCCCTTTAGGAAAATAGAACCGGAGAAGACCGTTGGTATTCTCGTTGGTCACTTGGGGGACGTAGTTGACTAACTTGACAAACCATCCCTTTGCCTCTACACTTATATAAAATACTCCATGCCCAGAAAAGCACGTCTAGATAGAGAAGGTTTCGTTCATTATGTCATCGCAAGAGGTATCGAGCGCAGCCCCTTCCTGCTCCTATCCCCTTCATTGCAGGCAACGATCCAGGGGCGCTCGTTTTGTCTCACTCGTCCGACACAATAGAGAAGTTAATTGAATTAGCGGCCGACATGGCTCACCTCCTCGCGGTCGAGTCTGCATCGGTGCTCACCGAGAGTTGCATACCTGGAGGCGTCTTTTGCCACGGGTAGCCCTTTGCCGCCATGCTGTATCCCAGATCGAAAAGCTGACGCATGTATACGGGATCGAAATTCTCCGTTTTCGGCACGTTGAAACTCGAAGGTATGTGAGCCAGGTTGTAATCAATGCCATCTTTCACGGCAGACAAATAGATTCGATAAAGGTCGCCAAGACCCTGCGTCTGAATCATGGAGGAGATGGCCCGCCCGGCAATGGTCAGCATCCGGCGGTCCACACGAGCCCACTCGGCGTCAAGTCGGCTGTTGCGGATGATGTAAAGCTTTCTTTCCCGCGCCTCAATGCGTTCCTTACGCTCCAACTCCCTGAGGCTGATTGCCGGAGGGTAGAGAAAGACCTGGGCGACGGCGCCGCCATCCACATGCATCTCCTGATATTTCTGTCTCCCCGCCTCTACATCGATCATCACCGGAGGGAAAGCCCCGGGGATTGCCGCCGAGGCGATCATAATGCTCCGAAACAGTTCAAGCGCCCCGGGGCGACCGCTCGCGGCAATCCTGGTCATATTCCATATGATCGCCTGGCGGGCATCGAGATTTGTGGTGCCCACCAGGAAGAGGCGACCCTTCTTATACTCAGCACCTATTTCATCCAGTATCTCCTGGGTTAGCATCTTTTCAAGCAGTCTGCTTAAGGGCCGGGTGTCGGCCATGGCGTCATTGAAAAGGGCTGCCAGCAGGTTTCGTTTCTTTAGGATGTCCTTGGAAGATGTGTTTGTGTAGAACTCCTTCAGTGTGGGATCGTGTGAAGACCCCAGAAAGGCTAAAGGACCGATCAATGCCCCCGTGCTGATGCCTGTCACCAGCTTAAACACCGGCCGGTCCCCGGCAGCTGTCCATCCGCATATCAGCCCCGCACCGAACGCCCCATTGTCGCCCCCGCCGGAGATCGCAAGATAGAAAGCCGGCGGAAGTCGATCGGAACCTCCGCCCGCTGCAAGCTGCGCCTGCTCACGCCTATAAGAGTCGATGCCCTCTTGCATCATGGCGCCCATGTCTTTGGCGACGCCGGACCTGTAACGCACATTCGGAAGACCAGGCGGGTGTGCCTGATCTTCCAAGTCTATGGGAACCGCTGCCTGACGCGCCCGCGTCCCTAGAATGACTTTAAGGAATTCAGAAGGTTTCATTTGATCCTCCCAGGCGTGATGCCGGTCATACGCCACGTTGCCGATGTTATTTGGGCTAACGCTCTCAGGCCCCTCCATCAATCGGCCGAGTGGTGGTTGAGACAGGTGAGAGTGGCTGCGCGCGTGAGCGAGTCCAATGGGGTGGAATGAAAATTCGTCTACCGAAGGTCGGTATTAGCAATCCCGTCGAGTGCCGGCAGTGGAACGCCCCGCCAAAGGTGCTCGGTACGCCATAAGACGGGGCCCTCGGTCTTGGTCAACAGCACGTCAGGCACACCCTTGAGAGCACGATGCGGGCCAGCCAATAGGGCCTGGAGCCCTTTGTCGTGCGCTTGATCTTTCCCTCGAACTTCTGAGGTGGCGCCGGAAGCTGCTTTCTGTCGATGGAGATGGGGTGGCGCGGGGTGAACTCGGGGTGCCGTAGATCTGCCGGGCCATCAGCGGCATAGCGGCAAGAACTTGTTGTTCTTTTCATACCCTTACTCCTGCCTGGGATTCGTCGATGGAAATACACTTGATCGGTAAGGTAATCCAAGGTCTATCTTAATTATATTGTAAAGATAAGGACAGAGACGAAAAAGTCAACTTGGAGACCTGAGCAGTTTCACATTTCTGGGCCCTTGGGTCAGATGGGGATATCTATAACTATATCACTCATATGTTTAAACATTAATTAAGTGAGTCACTTACGTCATCATCTAGGCCGAGATGCTTCCCTTGACATGTATGCTTGGGGACGTAGTTGACAAACTTGACAAACACCCTTTTTACCGCTACACTATAAAAATACCCCATGCCCAGAAAAGCGCGTCTCGACAAAGGAGGCTTCCTCCATCACGTTATTGCACGAGGTATCGAGCGCAGCCCTATCTTCAGGGATGATGTTGACCGCGAGAGGTTCATCGAACGGTTGGGGCTGTTAGCGGAACTAACAAAAACGGACATTTACGCCTTTGCCCTCGTCCCCAACCATTTTCATCTGCTTCTCCGCAGCGGCCCGGAGGGGTTATCCCGGTTCATGAGGCGCCTTCTTACGGGTTATGCCGTAAGCTTCAATAACCGGCATGAGCGGGCAGGCCACCTGTTTCAGAACCGCTATAAATCTATCGTGGTTGAGGAGGATCCTTATTTCGTGGAACTTCTGCGCTATATCCACCTTAATCCTCTCAATGCCCATGTCACGCCTACCTTAGAGACTCTCGATTCTTACCGGTTTAGCGGCCATTATTATCTTATCCACAAGAATCCTTTCCCCTGGTATGATGCAGCTTACGTGTTGCGGTGGTTTGGAAATTCGAAGAAAAACTATCGGGCCTTCATGAGGGAAGGAGTGGAGAAGAAATATCTGCCCGATCTCTCAGGAGGAGGCCTCATCCGGACGCTTGGAGGCATCTCCCAAGCGGCTCTTTCGCGAAGAACCCCGGTCCTTACTGATGAGAGGGTGCTCGGCTCCGGAGAGTTCCTGAAGGAATTAGTGCGCAAGGAGCCCCATCCTTTTTCCGATCGGTATAAGATAATGGAAGAAATTATCGTCTCCTTATGCCAAAAGGAAGGCATATCCCGTGAAGCACTCGCAGGAGGCTCCCGGGCCGGAAAGCTTTCCCGTCTCCGTTCCGAGTTGGTTTTTCTCCTTTCAAGGGAAGTGGGAATACCTCAGGTCACCATAGCACGTGAACTGGGAATCACTACCTCGGCCGTATCGAAGATCATGAGGAGAAGGGAGGACAAGTCGGGTTAGTCGGCTACGTTCCATTTTAGCCTCTTATCTCCATCCATTCCCCTTTATCTGCGGCAAAACGATTTTCGAAGAGTTTCGACGCAGATTTCTTAAGTAGAATCGATTAATCGCGATACTAGAAATGAGGCTGTGAGAAGGAACGTCATGAGTCCGGTCTCTTGAGGGGGATTCGGGCCGGCAATTTCACCTTCGACACGAACTTTACTCTGTCTCAACCGGAGCCCCGGCTCTAAAACGTTAAGGAGATCAGCCATGTACACACGCAGTGAGCGTCAGATCATGAAGTTTGACACCACCAGTCATGCCGGGCGGGAAGCCCGTCAATTCACTCTCTTCGAATCACGATCGGCTTTGCCCTTTGCAGCGAGGCTCGCCATCGGTTTTCTCATGCTCTTATTCACCTGCTCTTTATCGGTCGGCCCGTCCATAGCCCAGGATGCAGGGTATTGGTCTCCATGGGTCACGAATCTGACCATTACTTCGGCTACCGTCAACTGGAAAGGGACCGAAACCGCGGCCGGCTCGGTGGAGTATGCCACTTCGAGCTACTATGACGCCCATCAGGCGTTTGATAAAACGGCGACGTCTTCGACGACGGGGACTTACCAGCACGTGCTGCTCACGGACCTCGAGCCGAATACTTCCTACGTGTATCGGGCGAGGCCGTCGGATAACGCGGATGCCTTTGCAAACCGCACATTCAAGACAATGCCGGTGAGCGGCCCCTTCACTTTCCTCGTGATAAGTGATACCCATGCCCAGGAGGGACGGTTCAAGTACGTGGCGGATGCCATTGCAGCCAACGAAACGGACGCGCTCTTCATCCTCGACAGCGGGGATTTCGCGAGCTGGGACCATGTACCTTACTGGCAGAATTATTTCCAGGACGGCGACGGGGTCTTCGCGAAATTTCCTCTCGTCCACGTCATCGGGAACCACGAGTATCACAACCTGGCAAGTCCCATCGGTCCGCCGACCGCCGCAGTGCAATACCACTCGGCATATGACGTGCCTGACGGGGGCGCCCTCAACTACTCCTTCGACTGCTCGGGCGTACGGTTTATTGCCCTCAACTCCCCCGATCCCGATAAATGCAACGGGGACGATCCGCAGACCAGCCTGACCCTCGCGAAAAGCCAGGCGCCCTGGCTCGCGCAGCAGCTCGACAACGACCTGGCGGGAACCTTTACCGTACATCATCATCCGATCTGGGATTACGGCAGGACGGGGATAAATCCAAACCTCCAGCCCTGGGAGAGCCTGTATCAGACCTACAATATCAGCGCGAGCTTCGTGGGCCACACCCATAATTATCAGAGATATTCGGTACACGGTATCCCCTATTTCGTTCTCGGGAACGCGGGAGGGAGGTTCAACAATATGCATAAGGACAGCCCCCGCGCGAAATGGTACCAGTACGGGCAAACCCGGCAGCTCGGATACCTGAAGGTCGCGGTGGACCCGGAGAACAACACGGCCACGGCGCAGGAGATATTTGTGGCCTACGTGGATACGGACGAAGGGTCAACCGCGACGGCTTACGACACCCCGATCGTTGCGGATACGGTCACCTTCCCCCTTTCATCCGTCGTCTCGGTCACCAAATCGGGCGTTGGGTCGGGGACCGTCACCTCATCCGATTCATCGATAAATTGCGGTTCCACCTGTCGGGCGACTTACAGGAGAACGCCGAAGCTCACCTTCACCGTCACCCCTGACGCAGGCAGTGTCTTCAACGGTTGGACCGGCGCCTGCTCGGGAAACGGCAAATGCGTGGTAAACGTACGTCCCCGCGCCGAGACTACGGTGGGAGCCATTTTCGTGAAAGACTCCTGTACCTACACCATCTCGCCACGCCGCAGGACTGTCCCCTCTCAGGGCAGCGACCTCACTATCGGGATCACGGCAAAAGGCTATGCGTACTGCAGGGCGCCCGAGATCGTGAACAATACGGACTGGGTCACCCAGGACGCCGCCGTCTTCTCCAATAACAGGGGCTCCGTGAGGCTCTCCATACCCCTCAACCAAAGCCCGACCGCCAGGACCGGCACATTGACCATAGGAGGAGCGACCCTCACGCTGACCCAGAACGGCGCGCATTAGAGGCCTCCCGCCCAGCCCGGCACAGGATACATAACATATATATGAAGTCACCCATAGCGGCGTCCCGCAGGGACGCCGCTATGAGGCATACAGTTCTTGCTGCCCGCAAATGTGTCCGCAAGACAGATTTGCGGGCAGAGAGGCTTGCCCTTGATATGGGAACCTCAAGGGGCGGTGGTGACATATTGACATTCACCATTACGCGCATGGAAGCAGCTCTGGTGGGGCGAGCGCCCAAAGAGAGATTTTTCAACTGCTTTAAAGGACCTCGGGAGGCCCTTTTGTTAGTCTTCACGAGGCGCGACGGGTCGGATGTTCCTTTGAAACTGATGGACGGTTTTCTCGGGGAGATAAATCACCAATGATTCCGCGAAAACGAAACGACACCCCCCGCCCCCC
>DASXUJ010000009.1 GCA_036504895.1 Syntrophorhabdaceae bacterium | reverse complement strand
GTCGTGCTCCCCACCTTCTACAAGTGGTTTGAGGAGGCGGACGATGAGAGGGAGAACAGGAACCACGAGGATGTGTAATTCGGTGGTGCTTCATTCCCCGGTTTGGAGCTCCCAAGGAGGAAAGATGAAAGAAATAAAGGCCATTATTCAGCCCTTCATGCTCTCAAAGGTCGCATGGGCGCTTCAGCAGATACCCGGTTTCCCGGGCATGACCGTAACCAAAACCCAGGGGTTCGGAAGGGGGAAAGCGAAGGGAGCGCCTCACGCTATTGTGGAAGACTTAATCACCTATGTTCCCAAAGTCAAAATAGAGCTTGTCGTCAATGATGATATTGTTGAAGAAGTAGTGCGGACAATCCTGAAGTCCGCCCACACGGGAAATAAAGGAGACGGCAAGATATTCATCAATGAAGTCCTCAATGCGGTACGAATCAGAACAGGGGAAGTGAACGAGGCTGCCGTTTAATAAACAAAATAGTTTAAATTATGCAAAGACGGTAGGGACGGGTATGGCATCAATCTGCCCGATAGCGTTGTCTGAGGGTACGTGGGAGCGACAAGTCTTCTTGCCATGGATTAACGTCATTGTGGGAACTGAGGATTCCACTGTCAACCCTGGCGAAACCCTTTGCGTAGCTCCTCGATAAAAGGTTTTGTCCATCTATCAAATCCCCTGTTCAACCTTTGTATGACGGGTGTAATCCAGAGTGATACCCGTCAAGGCCGGCAGTCTCTGGAGCGAGCCAGAAACATTTCAAAAGTATAGAAGAGGCCTCCGAACCTTGTCTGAGTGGCAATTTGGCCCTTGAAAAAGGAATCCGTAACGTAGCGACACTGGTATTTTATGGGGTCAAAACACAGAAGCATTGTAAAATTAATAATATCAAAATGTTCCAAGATAATATGTTTAATCTGTCGACGGTTTACGTAAAAAAAACTTGGTTTATGCAAAACTACATGAACCCTACATCCCCAACCAGCCTCTCCCGTAACCTCGTATACCTTTTCTGCGGTTTATTATTCCTTATCGCGATGGCGAGGGCTTTCTTCGTGCCTACTAAGATCACCAGTTTTTTCCCCCGTGTGATGCCGGTGTAGAGCAGGTTTCGCTGGAGGAGCATGAAATGCTGGGTGAGGACGGGCATTATTACTGCCGGGTATTCGCTTCCCTGGGACTTGTGGACCGACGTGGCGTAGGCGAGGACCAGCTCGTCGAGGTCGGCATATTCATAGGTCGTGATCTTGCCGTCGTAGTCTACTTTGACCTCGTGCAGCTCCGTGTCTATCCCTGCTATGGAGCCTATATCCCCATTATAGACGTCCTTATCGTAGTTGTTCCTGATCTGCATTACCTTGTCGCCTGTTCTCATGGTCTTGCCGCCCCGGATCAGCTCCGTTGCTTCCGGGTTGAGCTCTCTCTGAAGCTCGACGTTCAGGCTCGTTACCCCTGCGGAGCCCCGGTGCATGGGGGTCAGGACCTGGATATCCTTTACCGGATCGAAATGGTACTTCAGGGGGAGCTGCTCCTTGCAGAGGCGCAGGATCTTTGCGAGGGCCTCTTCGGGTTTCTCTACGGTGAGAAAATGGAAATCATGGAGGTGGTTTTCGTCGGGGGTGAATAAGGGCATCTCACCCTTATTTATCCTGTGGGCGTTCACGATGATCATGCTCCGGCTCGACTGCCTGAATATCTCGTTGAGCCGCACCGTGGGGAGCCGCCCTGATTCTATGATGTCCTTGAGCACATTGCCGGGGCCCACGGAAGGGAGCTGGTCCACGTCGCCCACGAGAATAAGGGTCGATTTTACCGGTACCGCTTTGAGGAATTGATACATGAGGACTGTATCGACCATGGACGTCTCGTCAATGATGATGAGGTCGGCCTCCAGGGGGTTCGTCTCGTTCCTCTTGAATGCGCCGGCCCCGGGACTGAATTCCAGGAGGCGGTGTATGGTCTTTGCCTCTTGTCCTGTGGCCTCGGTCATTCTCTTTGCGGCCCGGCCCGTGGGCGCGGCGAGGAGGGTCTTCTGTCCCATCTTCTGATAAATTTTCAGGATTGCGTTGATGATGGTGGTCTTGCCTGTTCCGGGGCCGCCGGTTACCACCATGACCTTACTGTTCACCGATGTCCTGACCGCTTCCTCCTGCTGGGGAGAAAGGCCTATGCTCAGCTCCTTCTGGACCCAGCCCATTGCCTGATCGAGGTTGATGAGGCGGAGCTGCTTGGGGTATTCCATGAGGGCCTTGAGCCTTGTGGCAATGCCCGTCTCCGAGACGTGGAACTGGACGAGGTAGACGGGCATTGATTCGTCGTCCGATGTTTCCTGATCCGCCGAAATTGCCGCTTTCTCGATAATGATCTTCTTTTCCGAAGCTACCTTCCCGATGAAGGCAGGCATTTTCCCTTCCTCGATTTCCAGGATCTCGGCACATTTTTTTACCAGCGGGCCATAGGGGTAATACACATTTCCCTCGTCCGCGAGCTGATGGAGGACGTGGAGAATCCCTGCCTCTGCCCTCATTGGTGAATCCTTCTCGATACCGAGTTTTTCGGCGATCCTGTCCGCGGTGAGAAAGCCGATGCCGAATATATCGGTGGCGAGGCGGTAGGGGTTCTCCATCACGGCCCTGACCGCGTCTTTTCCATAATGCTTATATATTTTGACCGCATAGGTGGGGCTTACGCCCTGTCCCTGGAGGAAGATCATCACGTCACGAATATCCTTCTGCTCGTCCCATGCGGTCTTGATCATCTCCACCCGTTTCTCGCCGATGCCGGGGACTTCCTGGAGCCTTTCTATGGTTTCCTCGATAATCACGAGGGTCTCTTCCCTGAATTCGGCCACGAGCCTCTTTGCCATGACCGGGCCGATCCCTTTTATCATGCCCGAGCCGAGATATTTTTCTATGCCTTTGATGGTGGCGGGGAGGACGGACTGGAAGGAGATCACCTTGAACTGCTCCCCATAGCGCGGATGACTCTCCCAGGTGCCGCTCACCTGGAGCACCTCGCCGGCACTGATCGAGTACATGGTCCCCACGATAGTCACAAGGCCTGCATGGCCCTGGACCTTCATCTTCGCGATGGTGTACCCGTTTTCCTCATTGGCATAAGTAATCCGCTCGATCTGCCCCTTGATGTCAAGCTGGACCTTCCCCTTTTCCATGACCTATATATTATCCTGATTTATCCGGTTAATGAAAGTAGAGTCTCTTCTTAACAAGATGGGTGGATGTGAAATTTCTCACCATCTTGATTGAAAAGGTGAGCTAAATCCTGTACACTAACTCCATGATGATAAAGCCGATAACTTACTACTCGACGAATAATAAGGAAGAGCGGGTCAACTTCAGGACCGCCCTTTTGAACGGCATGGGCTCGAATTACGGTCTTTACATGATGGCTCGCGAGGATATCCCGAAGATCGGGGCCCACAGCATCGCGGCCATGTCCTCCATGTCTTACGCGGAGATCGCCTTTGAGGTGCTTTTCCCCTTTCTCGGGTCAGAAGTGCCGGAAAAGGAGCTGAGGGGGATTCTCGACGATGCCTACTGGGTAGAAAAGATACCCACTACCGTGCAGCACGTGACGGGACGGACTTACATCATGTGGCTTACCCGGGGCCCCACCTATTCTTTTAAAGATTATGCGGCGCGGTTTTTTGGCAGGATGCTTAACTACTTTCTCGGCTCCATGGGATCGAGGAAGGTGGTGGTCGTCGCCACGAGTGGTGATACGGGCGGGGCGGTGGCCGATGCGCTCCTCGGACTTGAAAACGTCGACAACATCGTCTTTTTCCCCAGGGGGTCGATCAGCGCCGGTCAAAGAAGGCAGATGACCACCCTCGGCAGGAATATATACGCCTTTGAAGTAAACGGGGATTTCGACGTGTGCCAGGCCCTCGCAAAGCACCTGCTCAACGATAAGGCCCTTGCGAAAGAGGTCTTCGGCGATCCCGAGCGCTTCACCTCGGCAAACTCGATAAGTCTGGGCAGGCTCCTGCCGCAGGCAGTCTATCCCTTCTTCGCCTATTCCCGGGTCGCCTCTACCGGCGGACCCATGATCGCGAGCGTGCCGTCGGGAAATTTCGGCGACATGATGGGGACGGTGATCGCCCGGCAGATGGGGCTTCCCATATCGAAGATCATCTGCGGAGTCAACGAGAACACGGAATTCCCCGAATTTCTCGAATCGGGCTGCTACTGCGTGAGGCCGTCCGTAAAATCGCCGTCGTCGGCCATGATCGTTTCCCACCCCAGTAACCTCGCACGTCTCGTCGACTTCTACGGCGGCCATATGTATGACCGGATCGACGCAGAGACGGGAAAGGTAACGGAGCCGGGGGTCATCGACCGGATGCCCGACATGGAGGCAATGAGGCAGGATATCGTCTCCATAGGGGTGACAAACCCGCACCATTATGAGGCAATGAAAGAGGTATACGACCGCTATGGGATCATCCTCGATCCCCATGGGGCAGTGGGATGGAGGAGCCTCGATATCTATCTCGACGGAATCCACGAGCAGCCCGCGGTGATCTATGAAACCGCGGATCCGGCCAAATTTCCTGAAGACGTGCTTCTTGCCCTGGGTGTTTCGCCGGAGCCGCCCCTGGGGATGAAGAGACAGGCAAAGATGGAGGAGCGGATCTTTCGGATAGACGCGGCGCCGGATGAGACCGCCCAGGGTTTGAAGCCGAGCCGGGCTCAGATAGAAGAGGCGGTGCGCGAGATCAGGGGGATTTTTGGTGAGGGAAGATAGGGTGAGAGTATTATCCCCCCGTAACGGGCGAAAGAGCTTCGTAGTCCTGGCAGGACTCACGCTCCTCTCCTTGGGGATGCTCTTTGCCCTTGCCTGCGATGCCAACGATATTCCCACTATCAGCGCAGGCGAGCTTAAGGAGCTTCTTTCCTCCGATACACAGGTTCTCGTGGTTGACACGAGGACCGAGGCCGAATATGTGAGGGGCCACCTCCCGAAAGCTATCCTCATACCGGACGAGAAGGCCTCTTTTGCCGACAGGCTCCTTCCCGAGAACACGGATAAGGAGAAGACCACTATTATCTTCTACTGCCGGGGAGGAGGCTGAGCCCCGTCCGTCAGGGCCGCGGTCGCGGCGAAAAATGCAGGCTACATGAAAGTATTCGTCTTTTCCGGTGGATTCCCCGAATGGCATAGAAAAGGGTTTCCCATAGAAAATTAACCGGTCTTCCATCCGAAAGAACGATCCACATTTCGAGCATCCATCTCCCTTTCCCCCTGTAAGTAATGATACCCTTGAGGATGAGAGAAATTTCTTGACACGATTTCTCGGTTGCAGTAGAAATATAGTGTTAAGCGATGCCGGCCTCTGTTCGACAATGTCGAACAATGGATAAGGAGAGGGACGGTAATCGGGGTGTGTTTTAAGCGTCTCACCCAAGAACGGATAAGGTCATGGAGAGAGAAAGGGGGATTCAATCGGTACATAGGGCCCTGAGCCTGCTGCGCCTCTTTACCCATAATTCACCCCGCCTCGGTATCACCGAGATAAGTAACGCCCTCGGCCTCTCCAAGCCCACGGTCCATGGACTCGCTCGCACGCTTCAGAAACAGGGATTCCTTCAGCAGGACCCCCATACCAGGAAATACGGACTGGGAATGGGGATTTACGAGCTGGGGATCGTCCTTGCGGGAAGCCTCGAAATAAATAATAAAGGCGCGGGCCCTGCCTATCAGCTCGCCAAACATACGGGCCTCGTCTCCCGGATTGCCATGTGGGACGCAGGCTCCGCCCTTCTGACGGTAAATATCGAACCCCGCTCTCACCTCTTTTTTGTCCATCAGATCGGACCCCGCCTCCCTGCCTATTGCTCGGGGTTGGGAAAGGCCATGCTGGCCTTTCTCGACCCCCTGGAGCTTGAGGGCTACCTGGAACAGGCGGTGCTTGAGGCGTATACGGCACACACCATCATTGAAAAAGAGCGTCTCCTCGAGGAGCTCGACGAGACGAGGCGCAGGGGCTATTCCCTCGATAGGGAAGAGAATACCATCGACCTGGCCTGTATAGGGGCACCTGTATTCGGTCCCGGGGCACGGCTCGAAGGGGCCATAAGTCTCTCCGGCGACCCCAAGGAGATTTACCGGAATGTGGAAGCCCTGGCCAGGCAATTGGTCCTCGCATCCCGTGATATCGGGCGCGCAATGGGCTATTTCCCGGAATCGGCGGGATTGAGGCCGGGCGCGTTTCGCTCTCCCCCATCCCACACCAACCCTGACGAGAACAATAACATCAGTATAGATGGAGATACCTTATGAACGAAAACGGTGCAACAAAGCAGTTGCGGCAGCAGGTCATCGACACGGGGCTCTGCTCCCATTGCGGGGCTTGCGTGAACCTTTGTCCTTACTACCTTTCCCATAACGACCGGGTCGTGGTGCTCGACGAGTGCGACAAGACGGAGGCCGGATGTCTCGACATCTGTCCTAAAATGCCCGTCGACACGGACGCCTTGAAAGGCCTTCTTTTCGACGAAAAGGATATGACCCCCGAAGCAGGGGCCATAAAGGCCTTCTACGTCTGCAGGGCCGCCGATGAGAAGACGCGCGCCAATTCCCAGCACGGCGGGACGGTCACGGCGCTCATGGGCCTTGCCCTGAAAGAAGGCATGATCAAGGCCGCGGTACTTTCCGGAAAGGAGAACCCCATGCTCCCCCAGGGCGTGGAGGTGAGGTCAGCGGAAAAGGCGGGCTCCTCGGGAAAGAGCCGCTTCGTGGTGACGCCCGCGGTCGCAAAATTCAACGAGCTGGTAAAAGGAAAGACGGACTCCCTCGGCATCGTGGCCACACCGTGTCAGACCCTGGCGCTGGCCAAAATGAAAGTCAGCAAAAACCCGCGGATAAAAGAGAACAGCAAAAAACTCGACCTCGTGATCGGACTTTTCTGCGGCTGGGCATTTTCCTCGGCGCCGTTTAAAGAGATGCTCTCAAATCATGTGGACATGGATTCCATCACCGGCATGGACATCCCCCCGAGCCAGTACCATACCCTCGATATTTACACCACGAAAGGCACGAAGAGCATCTCTCTCGATGAGGTGGTCAAATGCGTCCGTCCTTCCTGCCAAACCTGTACTGATATGACCGCCGAGTTCAGCGACATCTCGGTGGGATCGGCGCGGCTGCCCGAAGGCTGGGACGAGGCGAAATCGTGGAACCAGGTGATCGTCAGGTCCGAGGCGGGCATGAAGCTCCTGGATCTTGCGCGCAGTAAAGGCATTCTCGAATTCAGGGACGTGCCGGACGGAAATCTGGAGAGGCTGAAAAAGGCCTCGCTCAACAAGAAGAAGGCAGGGGCGGAAAACCTGAAAGCCCCATCGGCGACTTCTTCTATTTCAGGCGGGGAGGCATAATCATGGGAATCGAGATAAATAAACCGGGGAGCATGGAGCTCCTCATGGGAAACGAAGCCATCGCCAGGGGCGCGTTGGAAGCCGGCGTGGGCGTGGCAACCGCCTACCCGGGGACGCCGTCGTCGGAGATCATCACCAATCTGGGAAAAGTGGCAAAGAAGATGGGCCTCTACGTCGAATGGTCGATCAACGAGAAGGTCGCCGTGGAAGTCGCGGCAGCCGCGGCCCTTTCAGGGGTGAGGTCGATCTCGGCCATGAAACAGAATGGTCTCAACGTGGCCCTCGACTTTCTTGCCAACCTCGTGCTCTCGGGCATCAATAAGGGCATGGTGCTCATGGTGGGCGATGATCCGGGAGCACAATCAAGCTCCAATGAACAGGACTCCCGGGACCTCGCCAAGGCCATCGACATACCCATTCTCGAGCCTGCCACCTTTCAGGAATGTAAAGATATGACGAAATGGGCCTTCGAGCTCTCGGAAGTGATCTCCAATGTGGTTATGCTGAGAAGCGTCACGAGGGTCTCCCATGCGAGGGGCAACGTGATCCTGGGCGAGCTGCCCGCGGAAAAGAACCGGGCCCACTTCGATACGTCGAAGAAATACAGGGGCATCGGCGGAGTGGCGGCCGGTCTTCACCAGGCGGTCCACGAAAAGAGCAAGAAGGTGGCGGAGATTTTCGAATCCTCCCCCTTCAATTTCTATTCGGGACCCGAGAAGCCCGGCCTCCTCATCTTTACCTGCGGGAGCGGATGGCTCTATACGATGGAAGCCATACGGACCCTCGGCATCGAAGGATCGGTGGGTGTGGCCAAGCTGGGGACCACATGGCCCCTGCCGCACAAATTCATCAAAACAAATCTCGCAAGGTCCGAAAGGGTATTGGTGATCGAAGAGGTCGATTCCTTTCTGGAGACGAACCTCAAAGAATTCGTCGTCGATCATATGCCGGGATACCACAAATTCTACGGCAAGACATCGGGCCATACCAGGCCCTACGGGGAACTGAATGTGGATATGGTGATGGGGGCCATCGCGAGCCTTCTCTCCATGGAGTACGTGGCCTTGAGCCCCGAATACGAAAAGAAGAGCCGGGAAGTGGCGGCCGCCTGGGTGCCGCCGAGGACTTCCCAGCTTTGCCCCGGCTGTCCCCACCGCGCCACTTATTGGGCGATGAAAGACGCCTTGAAGAAGGACGGCAGGGATGGAGTAGTGGCCGGAGATATAGGGTGCTACGCCATGGGTGTCTTCCCCACCGGGTTCAGCCAGATAAACACGATTCATGCCATGGGATCGGGGATGGGCGTTGCCTCGGGTCTCGGCAAACTCGACATTTTCGGTTTCAAGCAGCCCGTACTTGCCATGACCGGGGACTCCACCTTCTTCCACGCCGTGGTTCCGCCCCTTCTCAATGCGATTCACAGCGAGGCGGACGTGGTGCTCGTGGTGATGGATAATTCAGGCACCGCAATGACGGGATTCCAACCCCATCCGGGTACGGACAAGGGGGCTTCGGGCGAGGCGAGGCCGAAGGTCAGCGTGGAGAAACTCTGCGAGAGTCTCGGGGTGCCGGTGACCAAAGTCGATCCTTACGACATGGCGGCCACGAAGAAGGCCTTCTATGACGTGCTGCAGGATAAGGGGAAGACAAGGGTAATTATAAGCCGCAGGGAATGCGCCCTCATCAGGGCAAACATGCAGCTCGGCCCTATCGCGAAGATGCACATAGAATCGGAGAAATGCTTCGGCGACGACTGCGGCTGCAACAGGTACTGCACCAGGGTCTTCAAGTGTCCGGGCCTCATGTGGGACAAAGAGGCGCATAAGGCGAGAATAGACGAGGCGGTCTGCACGGGATGCGGCGTGTGCGTGGGCGTCTGTCCTCAATCAGCAATAGTGGCGGAGGCGATAAAATGAATCTCGATAAAGAGCCGATAAATTTAATCATCACCGGAGTAGGCGGGCAGGGCAACATCTTGATCTCCAAGCTCCTGGGACAGGCGTTTATGGAAGAGGGCTATACCATCACCATCGGGGAGACCTATGGGGCGACCCAGCGCGGCGGATCGGTCGCAAGCCACGTGAGGATCTCGAAAGAGAAGGTGCCTTACAGCCCGGTGACACCAAAGGGCAGGGCGGACATCATCCTGGGCCTGGAGCCGAGCGAGACGATGCGCATGGTCACCTCCTTCGGATATGAAGGTACCATGGTGGTTACCAATACGCGGCCCATCCATCCCCTGGAGGTGGCCATAGGCGAGGTGGAGTATCCCTCGCAGGAAAGGATCGAGGCATGCATGAAAGAGCTCGTCGACCGCGCATGGTACGTCAATGCCTCCGATATTGCCCTCGGGCTGGGAAATGCCCTTCTCACGAATATTGTCATGACCGGGGCCCTCATGGGAACCAGCCTTCTGCCCCTCGGAAGGGAGAAGATCGAGCGCCAGTTGAAGCTTACCTTTAAAGGCGGGAAACAGGCGGTAAACCTTGAGGCCTTCGAGCTCGGTTATACCGCAGTAACGTAAAGGAGGGGAGGGTGGAGACAAAGAGCGGACCAGGAAAGGGAGGAGTAAGCATCAAAGTACCCCAGCTCCTCTGGTATGATTATAAAGAGGCGGAGCTTACCTTTCCTTCGACCTGGAACGTCTCCCTCTGCTCGATGAAGGGCGGGGAGAGGAAGGCCCTTACCGAAAAAGAGATAGAAAACGCCTTCGCCTCTCCCATCGGCACGCCGTCCATCGAAGAGCTGGCGAAAGGGAAGGGGCAGGTGGTCATCCTCTTCGATGATATGGCGCGGCCCACCCCGATTTCCCGGATCATTCACCATGTCCTCGCTGCCCTCGAACGGGCGGGCATCCCCGACGGCCGGGTCCGGTTCGTTGCCGCCCTGGGGGCCCACGGGGCACATACCGCGGGCGACTTCAGGAAAAAGCTCGGGGAAGAGGTCCTGGAGCGGTTCCCCGTTTACAATCACAATGCCTTCGCCTCATGCGCTTATTTGGGTAAGACGACCGGGGGCACGCCCGTTTCCGTGAACCGGGAAGTCATGTCCTGCGATCTCAAGATCGGGATAGGATGCATCACTCCCCATGTGTTTGCGGGTTTCGGAGGGGGAGGTAAAATCATTCTCCCCGGCGTCGCCCACATTGATTCCATTGCGCATAATCACGGCCCCGTGCTTCAGGCCCATCCCGAATGCCTTGGACTGGGCAGGATGGCCGGAAATATGGTACGGGCCGACATGGAGGATGCCGCCAGGATGGCGGGACTCGACATGAAAATAGATGCGGTTTTGAACCAGAAAGGTGAGATTGCCGGGCTCTTTGTGGGAGATTTTGTGGAGGAGCACCGGGCAGGGGTCGAGCTCGCAAAAGAGGTCTATGCCACTGTCCAGGCAAAGGATATGGATATCGTCGTGGTCAATGCCTTTGCCAAATCGAACGAGTGCGCAATCGCTCCCTTTATCGCCATGCCCTCGATAAAGAAAGAGGGCGGCGATCTCGTGATCATCGCCAATGAACCGTCCGGGCAGGTGGTCCATTACCTTTTCGGAGAGTTCGGGAAAAGCAACGACGGGGCCCTCCTGCCACCCCAGCCGGCTCCGCCGAACATCAAGAGGTGCATCATCCTCTCCCCCATAAAAGATATTGTGGGCGCTTCCATGTTCAAAGGGCTCCCGCCTTTTATCTGGGTCAAGGAATGGGAAGAGGTCCGGAATCTATTGGTCACTGAATGGGGCGAAAAGGCCGATGTGGCCGTTTACCCCGACGCAACGGTGCAGTACTTCCCACAGGCCTGAATACCGGGGAAGGAAGGACCTCTTAATATCCCTGATTCGCTGATTCTACCATTCCCGGCACTTGGTATCGTATCCGCGAGGGATCATGATTCGGGAAAGATAAGGGAATAGCTACGCGTTTCGCGCCGGCCCCCGGCCGACCGAAACCCCGCTGCCCTTTGGGCTGGAAGCCGGGCGGGCCGCCCGTGAGGCGCATATCTTTGGCACTTTCGTGCGATTTTACCCTATTACGGCAGTTCCGCGATAAGTGTCTGTGCCTGCTGTATATATGTCACCGCCTGCTCGGAATAACCCGCAACCTCTCCCGCAGCGGCGGAATCGAGCTGCTTGATCTGCTCTCTAATCCCCCGGAGCATTAGGGCCCGCTCTTTCAGCCCTGCCGCGGCACTCAACAAAATATCGTGATCCGTCATCTGCAGCGCTTCGTTCAAGTGGACGAGGAAGATGTCGAGGGATTTCCGTTCCGTCACGAACTGTCTCGCCGCATCATCTACATAGGTCGCATCGCCCGCGAGGCGAAGGTAGTCTCCGGCAGACCGTATTGCCTCTGCGGCTTCGGAAAGAATCTTTTTAAAGTCCTGATCTTTGGCAATATTTTTCTCTTCGGACATGTGGTTCTCCTCCTTTATTATGGCGCTCCGTACGGTTTCTCGTGCTTTCCTATATAGTGTGAGTACTATTTCAGGTCTTTTCAAGGATGGAACCGCAAAAAAATGTCACACTTTTGATTACACCCGAAGCAGGCAGCCTATTGACAAACGCCCTGTCATGTCGCAAATCTGAATAGACCGACACATAAATTCAGGAAGAGGAGAAAAGAAGATGGCCACATTCAAAGTTATATTCAAAAACAGGCTCAACATGGAAGGACAGCCCTTCGACCTTCCCGCGGACAAGCTCAATGCGAATGGTGCGATGATCGAATTCTACGGATATGGATCGAGAGAGATCCGGACAGGCGAAAATTTCGCCCGCGACACCTGGGACTATCAAGTCCGGGATAAGGATGTCGATCGCTTTATAGAGGGTCTCAAGAGTACGCCGACCGTGCTGGAATACAAGCAAGTGCAGGACACGCCGGAAGAATAGACGCGCCGGAAGAATAGACGCGCCGGAAGAATAAGAGAGACTGAATGGGCACCGGGGCGGGATGGGCGGACCATGAGACGTTCTCCCGTTTCCCGGCCGTGAGTTTGTGACCTATCTTACACTCTGCCTCAAAGAAGGGATATTTCACCCTAATGCGCCGGATTTGCACAAAAGACTTGACTCCACCTTTTTTTCGTATACAAAATGTTATGCCCCTACGCGCGGGCGTCACCACATCAAATCAGGGATAGAGGGAGGTACTCATGCGAATTGCGATCTTCGGCACAGGGGGCTGCGGCGGGTACTTCGGCGCACAACTGGCGCGCTCGGGTGAGGATGTGGTCTTTATCGCGAGGGGGGCGCACCTGTGCGCGATCCAGAGTCAGGGCCTGCGGGTCGAAACTCCAAAAGGAGATATTCACGTCCACGCCGTATTGGCAACCGATGACCCCGCCCGGGTGGGGATAGCCGACGTGGTGATCCTTGGCGTCAAGACGTGGCAGGTTACCGAGGCGGCGCGGGCGATGGCGCCCATGATAGGGCCCGACACGTATGTGGTACCGCTGCAAAACGGCGTGGAAGCGGCTTCCCAACTCGCGGACGTATTGGGCGCGGACCACGTGCTGAACGGCCTGTGCGGGACTATGAGCCAAATTATTGCTCCGGGCCATATCCGAAGCATGGGGGAAGCCCATTTCATTAAATTCGCCGAAATGGACAAGGGATCGAGCCCACGGGCGGAAAAATTGCGACAGGCCTTCGAGAAAGCCGGAGTGAAGGTCGAAATTCCTCCTGACATAGAGGTATCCCTGTGGGAGAAATTCCTCTTCGTCGTCTCCTTCGGCGGGGTAGGCAGTGTGACAAGGGCGCCGATCGGGGTGCTCCGCACCCTCCCCGGGACAAGGCGGCTCCTCGCTCAGTGCCTTCACGAGATCGTTGCAGTGGCTCAGGCACGGCAGGTCGCCCTCTCTGCGGAAAACGTTGAAAAAGCGATGGCCTTTCTAGACTCCCTGGCGCCCGGCGGGACCACCTCGATGCAAAGGGATATTGCCGAAGGCAAGCCCTCGGAGCTGGACGCATGGAATGGCGCGGTAGTCCGGCTCGGCCGGGAAGCGGGCATACCTACGCCGCTCCACGAGTTTCTCTACGATAGCCTCCTGCCGCTCGAGCTCAGGGCCAGGGGCACGCTCGATTTTGCGTAGCCACAGGGCCCACTGATGAGACGTGAATTCACTGCCAATGCGGGTGCCTTCATCGCGGCCCTCCTTTTCGGGGCCTCCGTCGTCGCCGTCCGCGTCGCCGTCCGTGATATCCCGCCCCTGACGCTCGCAATCCTGCGATTCGGTCAGGGCGGCTTCCTCCTGCTCCTCTTCCTGCTTTTATGGTCCAGGGACCTTCTCCGTATCAGGGCGAAGGATATCCCCTACCTTCTCCTTCTCGGCGTCATCTTCTTCACCATCTTCCCCGTGACCTTCAACATGAGCCTTCGCCTCACCGAGGCATCGAGAGGGGCGCTGATGCTCGCCACCATGCCTTTATGGAGCGTCCTTATTGCCCGGGCAACAAAGAAAGAACGTCTTAGCCCCCGCCAGACATGCGGAGTCCTGCTCACCTTCGCCGGCGTGGGGATCGTGCTCGCCGAGCGGGGATTGACCTTTGGCGGCAAGAGCCTCTCCCTTGCCGGAGATGCCCTTATGCTGATAACCGCGCTATGCGGCGCAGTCTACGGGGTGCTCGCAAAGCGCATGCTCATCCGATACAAGGCATTGACCGTGACCGCCTACACCATGATCTTCGGCACCCTGTTACTCGTGCCGGTGGTCTTTATAGAAGACCCCGCTTCCGCCGTGGCACGGCTGAATACCAATATCGTGCTGGTCGTGCTGTTTCTGGGAATATTCGGCGGGGCTATCGGCTATCTGCTCTGGACCTTCGCACTCACCCGCCTCTCGCCGACCCAGGTTGCGGTCTATGTAAACCTCAACCCCATGATCGCGACCTTATTGGGCGCCGCCCTTTTGGCCGAAAAACTGACAGGCATTTTTATCGCCGGATTTGTCGCGGTTCTGGCGGGGGTGCTCTTAGTCAATCTGCCGGCGAGGGCCCGACCTGTCTCGAATCGCTGAATCACCGATCGGATAGAATAGGCACGACCTCATGTTCGTCTTTCTCCAAGAGACATAAGACCACGAATTTTGCGGGATCACCGCCCTTATTACCAAATTTGGCTATTTCCGCTCCTGTCGTACTGTGACAGACTTCGGTTTATTCAATGGAGGTATCGAATTCCACCCGATCCAGCCTATAAAACCGTCAATCGAGCACCGGATTTAACAGAACGGGTAATGAGTACCTTTTAGCGGCCCAGTAATAACTTTCACGAATTCACAACCAGGGAACGGTCTTAGGCCTTCTTCGCGGTTCGACGGGCGGATTTTTTTCTCATGTTTCCTTTATGATCCTTGTATCTCACGGTTTCAAGACTATATTTGAATAAGAGGCCGGACAAGGAAAAAGGAGAAGAGGATGATAAATTTGGAATTGAATGAGGGAGAGGCGAAGGTATTGTTGAGCGTGCTCGAGAACTACCATCTCCATCTGGACGTTGAGATCAGCCACACCGATAGAAGAGAGTTTCGGGAAGCCCTTGCGAAGAGAGAGAAATCCCTCGAAGCCGTAATCGAACGGCTTGGCCCGCTCGCAAAATAAGGAGAACCCGAGGGCATGCGGTCCAGCCTGCCTGAGGGGGTCGGCAGATGTTATGCCACCGTTAATGTAGCCACGTCAGGATGTCCACCGCAGGTATACGTATATACAAGTGTTGTTAAATAAATAATGAGGTGAATCGAAATGAAGAAAGTATCGATCTTTGTCCTGGCATTAGTAATGAGTCTCGCATTTGTCGCTACCGTGTTCGCTCAGGCGGGAACACCCGAGAAGAAGGAAACAACTACTACTACCACGACCACGCCCGAGAAGAAGGAAACCATCACCAAAGTCAAAAAGAGCAAGGCAATGATGTTCCAGGGCGAAGTCACCACCATGGATACGGCAGCGAAGACGATGACCGTAAAGGGCAAGAAGGGCGACATGACTTTCGACGTATCAGACGCCACGATGAAGGGTGAAGTTAAGGCCGGCGACAAGGTCACCGTGAAGTATATGGAGAAAGACGGCAAAATGATGGCCTCCGCGGTCAAAATGGGTAAGAAGATGAAGACCACCACAACGAGCACGAAAGAGAAAACGGAAGAAACCACCGCTCCCGCGAAATAAAGGTAAATCTTCGGCGGGGAAAGGGGTTCTGGCTGTTCCCCTTTCCCCGCGTCGTACCGTAGCGTGCCCGATGTACGGGACCCGCTTGGGTCCTAATTTGCGCATTCAGTTGGGGACAAATTGTTTTTTATCCCCCGTCAACAGGGAGAGTAAAATATGAGAAAGAAAATGTCGTTTAATCTGGTGCTCGCCGTATTCGTTATCCTGACAGCGACCCTGTCAACCGGCTTCGCGCAACCGTACGGCGACAAGCGCGACCACGGTCACCGTTCGCCGAGTTGTCATCGAGCCTGTGAGCGTGAGTATCGTCACTGCGAAAATAGTTGCAGCGACAGGCAAGGCCACCATCGCAAGAAATGTCTCCACGAGTGCGAAAAACAGGAACGACGTTGCGAGAAATACTGTGAAAAGCAGGGACATCATCGTTAGAAACTCTTCCGAAGCAGACCGCAATGAAAGGGGGATGCTGCGGGGAAATAGATTCCTCAGGGAATGGACGGTCATCGATACACAGAACAATAGACCCGGCGGCTCTCGGTGTTTTTCTTATCTCCCCGCGCTTGAATAGGCAAGGATAAAGACCTCTGCCCTTCGATATTGACTTATCCTCCTCCTGCCTTATCTTTCTCTATAAGAAAATTTAGGCAACCCGGTAAAAGGAGCGGGAGGATATACCGTCCACGAACGGCAACGTGACGTTGATTCAGGGCAGCGTGCAGGTGGAGGAATGGCGGACGGGGATAAATGGTATAATAGGAGGAGATGAAAACAGGTAGATTCTTCCTGCTGTTCCTTTTCTTGGTTTCAATCTTAGCCCTCGGTGCAGGATGCGCGACCCTGCCGGACGTCTCCGAAATGATCGATGATGCGCCGTCTGGCAGGATAACGGCGCAAATCGCTTCCGCCAAAGGACTATTGTCTCCCAAGCAGAGCAAGGCCCTCCTGGAACGGTTGCAGTGGTCCGTCGATGCGACGGATATGGTGCAACGTTATAGCGCGGTGATAGAATCCGTGAGTGAGAGCCGGTTAACGAAGGGGAACAGAGTTACCCTCCTTGTGAACGGTCCGGCCACCTATGCCGCCATGTTCAAAGCAGTAGAAAACGCACGTGACCATGTCAATCTCGAAACCTACATTATGGAAGATATTGAAGACGACACAGGTCGAAAATTCGCCGATCTGTTATTGCAGAAACAAGCGGAAGGGGTCCAGGTAAATCTCATCTATGATAGTGTAGGCAGTTACATTACCCCCGGTCAATTCTTTCAGCGCCTGCGCGACGGGGGGATTCGGGTTGTCGAATTTAACCCCGTGAACCCTCTGAAACACCGCGGAAAATGGCGTCTCGCCGTATCGGACCATCGTAAAATCCTGATTGTCGACGGCAAAGTCGTCATTACCGGGGGGGTCAACATCAGCCAGGTCTATTCAAGCGGTTCTTCTGCGGGAGGAGAGGAAAAAGAAGGCGCGATGCCATGGCGCGATACGGACGTCCAAATCGAAGGTCCTGCCGTGGCTGAGTTCCAAAAGCTGTTTCTCGACACGTGGGAGAAACAGAAGGATGCGCCTCTCTCCCCACGGAACTACTTCCCCGATCCGGAAGAAAAGGGAAATGCCCTTGTCGGGGTATTGGGCAGTACTTCAGGGGAGGCCAACAGGATCACGTTCATCATGTATGTGGCTGCTATCACCTTCGCAGAGAACTCACTTCATATGACGAATGCCTATTTTGTCCCCGACCACCAGACGGCGGAGGCCCTGGCCGATGCGGCAAAGCGCGGCGTTGAAGTAAAGATAATTCTTGCCGGAACTACTGATTCATCTTTGGCCCAATATGCAGGAGAATCGTACTATTACGATCTCCTGAAATCGGGGGTAAAGTTATACAAGCGTCGCAATGCGTTGCTTCATGCGAAAACCCTGGTAATCGACGGGATCTGGTCTACAGTGGGCTCAACCAATATGGACTTCTGGAGCTTTTCAACCAATGACGAAGTGAATGCGGTTATTCTGAGCCGCGAGTTCGCGGGAGAAATGGAAAAGATGTTTGTTCAGGATCTTGCGGAGTCGGACCAGATTCGATTGGAGGAATGGAAAGAAAGACCTTTCTTCCTCAAGATCCGGGAGTGGTTCTCCCGTCTGTTTGTCCGCTTGTTGTAGGGATTCATCGAAAATAAGGGCCGAACCTGCCCTGTTGAGCGCCCTATGCTCAGAGTTCGCAAAAGCACGATATATTTGCAGGAGTTATATATTGGTTCCTTTACCACGGCTCTCCTCGAATGGCATGCACCTTGGTAATTCAAACACTATATTACTAATACCAAAACGAGCCCGATCTTTCATGCCCGTTAAAGGAGGAGATATGGACAGAAGAAGCTTCTTGAAAGGTGCGGTCCTTGGAACCGCGATGGCCGGTGCTGCCGTGGAGGCATTGGCTGCGGACAGGTTTTTCCCCGTGAAGGTGGATCAAAGTCTCTTCGGGGCGATCAACAAGGTCAAGGACACGTCGAACAAAACCCCTCTCGAGAAAACTCACGCTCCCGTGGTAACCGCTCCCCTAACGGTCAAGGCAGGCGAGCCCTTTATGGTCGAAGTGAGCGTGGGGGAGATCGCCCATCCTATGGGACAAGCCCACTGGATCGAGTTTATCTCCCTTGAAATAGGCAATGAGCCTGCAGGCAGGACTGATTTTCAATCCCGTGGATACTTGAGCCCCAAGGTAGCCTTCATGGTAACCCTGGTAAAAGAAGCGGCCCCCGCGGGCAAAGTGACGCTCATCGCTCACCAGCGCTGCAATCTGCACGGGTACTGGGAGGGGAGTACCGATATTACGGTAACCTGACGAGAACGGTCCGGCCGCCGGGAAAACCACGAACATTCACACCCCTGAGCCTTATGCCGGTGTTTCGTTTTCGTCGATCAGTCTTTGGACGAGAGCGGAGTCGAGATAGGCCCGGACCTCCTTGATTATCCCCCCGTCAAACTTTACTATCCAGCAATAGCGGTTATTGAAAGGCTTGCCGTTCTTGGCGGTCGATAGAGCCTCCAGCTCGACCGCGGCAAGGTCGCCATCGACCATGATGTTCCTTATGGCCAGCACCATACCTTCCTTCAAGAGCTTCTCAAGCCTCCTGAACGTATGGTCGAGGAAGTTTTCCTTGCCGAAATAGTCGCCCGCCAGGGAATGGCTCCCCATAACGGTCCACTGCACGTCGTCCGACACCTTCTCGAAAAACTTTGCCTTGTCGTGCCTCAGATGGTCGAACAATGAGGCCACGTATGCCCTGTCTGTCACGATGGGATCCTCCCTTCGATACATGTACTTTCCTAAATCTGACCATACTAAAGCCCTATCGTCAAGACTCCGATATGGAGGGGCCCGTAGAATAGCTCCGGGACTGAAGTCCTTAAAGCGACTATGCCCCTATTTCCCGACGCCCGTGAGGGGGATCGTCAACGGTGACGCGGGATCATTCGAGGGCAGCGTGATCGTTGCGACCCGGGTATGTATTAAAGTGGGCGCAAAGGAAACCTGAAAGGTGCAGCTCTTTCCCGGGGCGAGGGTCTGTCCGGAGCAGCGGTCTTTTCCCGCCACGAGGCTGAACTGGTCCGGCGCCGCCTGCGCGATGGACGCGGCCCCGATTACGAGGTCGGCCATGCCTTTCGCGGTCGTGTTTCTCACAGTAAAAGTGGCAATGGCCCTTCTCCCTATTTTCACGTTCCCGAGACTCTTATAAGTCGGGAAGACGGCCATGGTTGGTGCATTGGTGAATGTTGCGGTTATTGCCATGTCGCCGGTCATGGTGATATTGCACACTGATGTTCCCGGGCAGGCCGACCACCCGGCAAAGACCGCCCCTGATCCGGGAGTCGGGGTCGGCGTGAGAGTGACCCTGGTGCCCGGAAGATAGACCGCCGAACACGGCGCGGCGACCGAGCACGTGGCAGCCTGGTAAGGACCCATTGCCACGGTGCCGGAGCCCGTCACGTTGACCGTGATGGTATAAGGGGCGGCCAGGGGCTTCACGAGCTCCGCATTGTACACGTGGGAGCTCGTATCGGTGAGCCCCACGGCCCCGGCCGAGATCCTCGCGGCGGCAATTGCGTAGCCACGGGAGGTTGCGGCAGGGGACGTGGTATCCTGGACCGCGGGGTCCAGGTTGGTCACTTTAATGGAGACCGTATTATTCGAATTGCGAATGATTTCAAAGGTGCGGAACCCCTGGGGGAAGTCCCTCGTCGACGGGGTCTCCACTTCCCAGAAGCCGAATTCCGGGCCCTTGCCTGCGGGCGCGGGCTGGGGGGTGACCGTATTGATGTGACGATGGCCCGCCATCCATAAAATCAGGTTCGAATAATTATGGAGCGTTGCCAAAAGCGACGCATCGGTAACGACTGAATAGGGAGGGACCGGGTCGTTGTTCTCGATCGGCGCGGGGACGGGACATGGGACGCCTATCGCGGTCGAGCCGTCATTACAGGTCGAGAGGAACATGGGGACGACCGTGTTGTTCGGAAGATTGGGCGCCTGCGGGTTTGGCGGGACTGGGGCATCGGGAACATCTAACTGGGGCCCCACCGGGACATGAGCGGCGACGATCATGAGCTTGCCTTCGGCCTGACCCCTGTCGAGCTCGTTGACGAGCCAATCATAGCGCACCTGGTCCAGGCAGCCGTGCGAATAGGAGCCGGCCGTGGCGGAATAAGGGTTTTTCTTGCACGTGTCGTCGAGCACTATCACCTTCACCGGCACGCTCGCCTTGGGCTCGAAGGTGTAGGAGGCAAAATCGCGGTCGAGGTTCTCCTGGGTAAACCCATGACCCTTCGGCGTCGAGGTGGTGCGGAAGAACTCTTTCATCCAGTTGAGGGTCGATGACGTCTCGGTAGTAAGGAGCCGGCGGTTGGGATCGGCGGCCACGATCGGTGACGTCATGCTCCCGGCCAATCCGGCGCCCGTCACAGTCCCGTACGGTGTAGACCCGTCAACCACGCCCATGTAGATGCCGCGGGCATCGAGAGACGGGACCCCCCCGGCGGCGAGGCCCATGTCGAGCACCGTGTTTCCCACCGCGGTCTTTCGGAGGTAATCGTTGGCATAGAAGCCGCCGCCCCAATACTGGTCGTGATTGCCCACGGCCTGATACCAGGAGATCGACCTGTGGAGCCCTGCTGCCTGATATGGCCTCTGGTAATCGATGACGCCCGCCCCTTTGTGAGCTCCCGAGCTCGGCACGATCCTTTTTCCGTCCAGGACATCGATGTGCCAACGGAGTGCGTTGTACTGGTTGTTGTCTGCCGGGTCTCCCAAGCCTATACCGAAATCGAAGGGCGTCCGGTCGTGGAGGATATTGATTGTCTGGACCGCGGCGTCGAGGACGTGGGTGGTAGACAAAATGACAGGCGAGTAGAGCGGGGTATTGGTATTTCCAAAGGTGCCGAGCAGCCCGAGGTAGAGCATCTGGGCCGGCGATTCTTTATCCGTGATATGGGTGTCGCTTATGGAGAAGAAGTTCAAAAGCGTCTCGGCCGGGGTAGGTGTGGCCGGTACGGTGCCGTCAGGCAAAAGGAGACCGTAATCGACAGGGGCCCCGAATTCCCAGGAGCTGTACCCCGCTGCCGCGTATTGATCGACCTGTCCTATGGTCAGCTCGGGAGCGCCGGGTATCGAGACGGGACGAACCGTTCGCTGACGTGTGGTCTGCACGTCCGGCGAGATCGGATAGGTGGGCTCTGCGGTGGACCCCTGAAGCGGCAGGGTCGTCACAAAGAGGAAGAGCAGGAACAGGAGTGTCACCGCTTCCCGGACGATGTTGCCTTTTCGAAGGACCGGACTTTTTTCTTGACCGGCCGGATTTCCGTGTGCCAGGGTGCCTGCCCCCTTTACCTTTCCAAATTCGCGTGACATTGATGATCCTCCATATGCTAATTTTGTGCGGCAGCTGGAAGAGCAGATATGTCCTGCTTCCGAATTCAGGCGCACCTGTTCTTCTTATCGAGTATTATGGGAGAGCACTTAAATGCTCGGCCTTCAGCCCTGGCAGGACGCTTCGCAGGGTATGGAAGGACGCCTCACCTGCGGTTTTTGGTTGATATTTCATAACACATGGACCAGAATAAACTCTGACTCTTTAAATCCAGGCTGAATAAGGAAAGGATGGCAAAAATATGCTGAATTCAGATATAACGGCCCCTCGAAACGGGATTATCACCGTCTTCTTCGCCACACTCGTATTGATTCTTATTTCAGCCCATCCAACGCTTGCCGGAATGGTATGCAGCGATGTCGACTCTAATAATCCTAAGTATCATGAAAAAATGGACGAGCTCGCAGCACAGGCGAAATTACCCGATGATTATTGGAACAAATACCACGAATCGGTTATCAGTGATTTGTGCAGGGGCGACATCAAAGGCATCGATAGGCTGATCGACTCCGGATACGTGGACGCCCGGGAAGCCCAAAGGATCGCGGAAGTGCTCGGCAAAAGATATACGGCAAAGCCACGAACGGAGGAGGGGAAAAGATACGAATATCTGAACAAGAGATTTTCGAAAATGGGAGCATGCAGCGCCTGTGCGGACAATATCGCGCAGTACCACATGAAAAAACCCGATTCCCCCTGCGGAACATTAGCCAAAAAGGCACTGGCAGGAGATCCCGAAGCAATAAAGAAACTGGTGGAATTTCCCGATTACTGCAAATGGCGCTACTGAGGCTCAATCCGATCTACGACTTGCATCGAACGCCTTGAGCCGCTCCGGTATCGCTGCGGTATCTTTATGCGTTGTGACGGGTATCTGATCCTTTCTCGCCGTCATATCTCCGGCGGTCCTATTATAAAGCCTGTATCTGCGCTATATAGGTTTTGACGTTAAACTTCGATTTGCACCCGTTATAGCTCATGTATCGGATTTTTCCAAAGACACTTCTCTCCTTCCATGCCCTGTCGTGGACGCCCCCTATGCTCCACCCGATGCCCACGTATCCATTAGGGTCTCTGCCGTCAAGCAGGTACCTGTCGTTGAGGTAGATGGCGGCGTCAATTGCCTCCTCGGGCGACTCCGTCCATTCGAGTATCTTCTTGGCCCAGTACATCCTCAAGTAGCCGTGCATCTTGCCGCGCTTTACCATTTCCATCTGGCAGGCGTTCCACAGATCATCGTGGGTTTCGCAACTTTCCAGCTCTCCTCTGGTGTACAGGTATGGCCGGCGGTCTTTTCTATGTTCGTTCAGCGTTCTCTGCGCCCATTGCGGAAATCCGTCAAAACAGTCATAGCGGGGATTGTAGTAACAGAAGTTGTCCGAAAGCTCTCTGCGGACGATAAGCTCTTCAAGAAAGGAGGCCGGAGCCGTTCCGGGGAGACTTATCCGTGAAACTTCCATGGCTACCCGCTGTGCAGAGAGCTGCCCGAAATGGAGGTAGGGAGAGAGGTTCGACTGCGCCTGTTTTGTCGGATCATTCCTTTCCCTTTCGTACCGCTCGAGGGTTGTGTGGATAAAATCTTCGAGCGCCACCCGGGCGCTCTCTTCGCCGGGCCTTATCCAGTCAACCTCTTCCACGGCGCCATCGACTTTCAGTGACCGGGCGAGCCCCTCCCACTGAATGGGAGGGACGTCCTTTGTCCATGGAAAAGGATGTTTTTGCGCCGGCGGAAAATCGTCCAGAAATAGAGGCAGTACTTTCCTGAATTTACTCCGGATCGTGCGCGCCCCATATTCCTGCTTCGATGAAATGGCAGTGCATGGAACGATGTTGTGGGCGTCCACCTCGAAGAAAGGGATT